>NZ_BQWE01000058.1:0-643 GCF_023706025.1 Sphaerotilus sp. FB-3
CCTATAACTTTGACATTCCTGTCAAGGTAAGAGTGTCGATGTGAACCGTACTTCAGTCACGGTGAACGCAATCAATTGACAGATCAGCGCTGATTCATACAGGCTCTACGAATTGTCTTTCAGGTTCCATCCTGAAAGACCAACGGTTATGCCTGACGACCATAGCGAGGTGGTCCCACTCCTTCCCATCCCGAACAGGACAGTGAAACGCCTCCGCGCCGATGATAGTGCGCATTCGCGTGTGAAAGTAGGTCATCGTCAGGCTTCTACAAGCGAGAAACGCCCAGTCTACGGACTGGGCGTTTTCTTCTCTTCGTCTTGTCTAGAGAGTGTAGCTGCACCGATCAATGTGCTAGAGCATCAGTTCAGCTCCAGTCTCTAGAGCAGACAAGCGAATCAGCATAGACCTTGTTGTTGACAGGGTTTAAAAAATGCATGATAATCTCGCTTCTTTGCTGATGACTGATCTTGATTGGTTGTCGCGCCGGAAACGGCAAGCTCTTTAAAAATCAACAGCCGATAAGCGTGGGCGTTTGAGGCGAGTGTCTCGGATCTTCGGGTCCGGGTCCTTGTGACCTTAAACGCTCATGGATAGAGAAGTGAAGTTCACTTCAATTCCTTGAGCAAAAACAAGATCGAACTG
>NZ_BQWE01000059.1:0-141312 GCF_023706025.1 Sphaerotilus sp. FB-3
AAGCAGGAACCCGCCGAAGGCTCGGCCGCGCAAGCGGTCGTGTCTGCCGGAATCCCCGTCCTTTAGGGCGGGGAGGATGTCAAGCCAAACAGGTGCGGCAGTGGGTAGACGAGCGGAAAGACCAGATCGAACTGCATTATCTTCCGCCGTATTCTCCAGAAGCGAATCCAGATGAATGGCTCAACCGGGATCTCAAGACGGAATTGCGATTGCGGCCAGCTGCGCTTGACAAGACTGGATTGAAAAGAATGGCAGAAGATTTCATGCGTCAGCTTTCCTCCACACCAAGACGGGTCGCGCGCTACTTCAATTCAGTATCGATCCGGTATGCGGCATGAGTGATGCTTTTGATTGCCGGGTTAATAGCTCCAGCGTTAGGCGCTTATGGAAATCGACCTTACACGTCCGCCAAAGCTGTATAGATACTCGGAAAGAAAGTGGCTAGAACGCTCTCTTGAGCTAGGCGAGTTTCGTCTTCGACCGGCAACCGACTACAAGCAGCAAGAGACTGACGCAGCACGACACGATGATGAGTTGGTTCGCATTAGCACATCTCCGGCTAGCGCAGTGACAATCACGATTGAGGGCACAGGGCAAACAATCAAACCAATTGGCGATGTCGTCTACCGATCTGAGGTCGGTACTAACTATTTAACCATCTGCTTTTCCAAACGCTGGGATGAACATCTTTTTGACGACTTTCCTGGCACCGATGCATGCCTCGTCATCCATGATGTAGACGACTTCTGCGAAAGATTTCACTCCGCAGCAGAGCTAGCGCTGCCTCAGTGGGCGGGCATTGATGCTGCCGTTGTGTATGGCGGCAAAAGCAATCTAGGCGCAGTTTTCTCCAAACCGCTTCAATTCATCGTGCAACACGAGTGGCGTTTTGCATGGCACCCCTACACCCCAGTTAAAGAGCTGGCGCCTGTCCTGCTTACAATCGGAAGCATTGCTGATATTGCGGAAATCGTTGAAAGGCCAAATTGTGCAGCACCGCGCTCCTAACAACTCGGTCAAAGGGACAGCCTGCAAGCTGCGCTTGCAGGTGCCCTCCGCGCTTCGCGCTACGGCTGCCCCTTACCTCAAACTACAAGGGCATCCCCGCGAAGTCAACAAAACCTCTCCGGGCGGGTTTTTCTGAAAACCGCCTGAGCAGCGTTCAAACGATCCAACCAACGCACACGAAACCGGCGACTGACAGGGAGAACAAGGTGCGGACTGCAAAACTACAACCGGTCTTTGCTGCGGCTGTCTGTGCCGCTGACCCTGATGAAAGACGCGCGTGGGGGCTCCATTCGTTAGCCGAGGTTGCTCTTGCGAGCGCCTCCCAGAGTTAACCGAGCACTCCCCACGCAGGTCTGACCTTGTTCCATCAACGCAGGCATCACGCGGTGGCAGATTCTTCCTTCACGGTGTTGGATGAGACATTCGAAATCGGTTCGACGGGCCGGGTCGGCTCACGTCACGGGTTTGAATTCCTCACCTTTGGCGAGCATCGCCCAGGCCATGCGGGCATTCTTGGCTGCGACGGCGACGACGGCCTTCCAGTAGCCGCGCCGCTCGGACAGCGCCACCGCCCAGCGGCTGAGCCGGTCCTTCTTCCTGGCCGCAGCGGCCAGCGTGGCGCGTGCCCCCAGGATCAGCAGCGTTCGCAGATAACTGTCGCCGGCCTTGGTGATGCGCCCGAGACGCTGCTTGCCGCCGGAGCTGTATTGCCCCGGCACGAGTCCGAGCCAGGCGGCGAGCTGTCGGCCGTTGGCGAAGTCGTGGCCGTGGCCGATGCTGGCCAGCCGCCGCGCGTCAGACGCTATGTCGGCGAGGCGCTCGAGGGCGGGCGCGCCGCGGCCTCGCTACACTCGTGAGCGCCTTCGGCGCCTTTCACTGCCGATTCCGGCGCCTTCTTCAGGAGACAGGACGATGTTCAGCCATGTGATGGTCGGATCCAACGACATCGAGCGCTCGAAGCGCTTCTATGACGCCGTGCTCGGCGTGCTCGGGGCCGGCGAGGCGATGGAGAACCGCAACGCGGCCGGCCAGATGCGCCTGTTCTACCGCCACGGCGGCTCGAGCTTCTGCGTCACCGAGCCGATCGACGGCGAGCCGGCCACCGTCGCCAACGGCGCCACCCTCGGCTTCAAGTGCGATTCGCCCGAACAGGTGCAGCAGTTCCACGATGTCGCGGTCGCGCACGGCGGCCTGTCGATCGAGGACCCTCCGGGCCTGCGTCACGGCGCGATCGGCCCGATGCATCTGGCCTATGTGCGCGACCCGGACGGCCACAAGCTCTGCGCGCTGTACCGGCCGAAGTGAAGTGGACATGAGCGGACGACCGATCCGGCGCCAGCGCCGGATGGCCGCGCTGGTCTTCATGCCGGCGCTGCTGCTGTCCGCCTGCGGAGGCGGCAGCCGGGCCGATGCCGATGCGGCGGGCGTGGTGCTCTGGCGCGCCTCGGGCAGTCTGCAGTGCGAGGCCGAACTCACCACGCAGGCCCGACTGGACGAGGCGGTGGCCGCATTGAAGGCCGCCGGCGTGGCGGTGCAGTCGGCCCAGTGCGCCCAGGACGGGCGCATGCGTGCCGCCGTCTGCGGCACCGACAAGGGCGAGGCCTGGCGGGTGACGGTGGCGGCCGCTGCGGTCGATCAGGCCCTGACCCAGGGCTGGCGACGGGTCGAGCCCGGGCAGGAGATCACGCCGATGGCGTGTCGCTGACCGGCGCGCGGCCCCGGCCGCGCCGCAGCCACCGCCCGCCCAGCGTCATCAGGTCGTCGATGCCGGTGAACACCACCGGGATCACCAGCAGGCTCAGGAAGGTCGAGGTGATCAGGCCGCCGATCACGACGATGGCCATCGGCGCACGGAAGCTCGGATCGACCCCCAGGCCCAGCGCGATCGGCATCATGCCCGCGCCCATCGCGATCGTCGTCATGATGATCGGGCGTGCGCGCTTGCGGCAGGCGTCGAGCACCGCCTCCAGCCGGCCCAGGCCGTGCTCCTTGCGCGCCAGCACCACATAGTCGACCAGCAGGATCGAGTTCTTGGTGGCGATGCCCATCAGCATGATCAGGCCGATCATCGAGGGCATCGACAGCGCGGTCTGGGTGATGAACAGCGCCAGGAAGGCGCCCGGAATCGACAGCACCAGCGCGGCCAGGATGGTGACCGGCTGGATGAAGTCCTTCAGCAGCAGCACCAGCACCACATAGATGCACAGCACGCCGGTGAGCATCGCCAGACCGAAGCTCTCGAACAGCTCGGCCATCGCCTCGGCGTCGCCGACGGTGGTCTGCATCACGCCGGGTGGCAGGGACTGCAGGCTGGGCAGCGCCAGCGCCTGGCGCTCGATGTCGCCCAGCGGCTGGCCGTTGAGCTCGATCTCGAAGTTGATGTTGCGCAGCCGGTCGTAGCGGTCGATCTGCGCCGGGCCGCTGGACAGCTCCAGCGTCGCCACGCTCGACAGCATCACCGGCCCGCGGGCGCCGGGCACCGGCAGCCGGCCGAGCAGGTCGAGATCGGTGCGGGCCTCAGCGGGCAGGCGCACGACGATCGGCACCTGGCGCTGCGAGAGATTGAGCTTGGGCAGCGACTGGTCGTAGTCGCCGCGGGTGGCCACCCGCAGCGTGTCGGCGATCGCCGCGGTGGTCACGCCGAGGTCGGCCGCGCGCACCGGGTCGGGCCGCACGATCAGCTCCGGCCGGACCAGGCTGGAGCTGGAGGTGACATTGCCGATGCCGGGGAGCGTGCGCAGCTCGCGCTCGACCTGGCGCGCGTGCGCGGCCAGCGTCTCGCCGTTCTCGCCGGCCAGCACCAGGATGTACTTCTCGCTCGAGCCGCCGAAGCCGACCTTGGTGCGTGCGCCCGGCAGCGCCTCGAGCCGCTCGCGCAGGTCGGCCTCGATGTCCTGCTTGCTGATGCCGGGGCGGTCGTCGCGGTGCGTCATGTTGATCGTCAGCACCGCCTTGCGCACCTCGGCCGCGCCCTGCGGCGCAAACGGGTCGGCGCCGGCCGCGCCGCCGCCGATGGCGGTGTAGACCATCTTCACCTGCGGATGCGAGCCCACCAGCGCCCGGGCCTGCTCGGCCGCCGCGGTGGTGTCGGCCAGCGTCGAGCCCGGTGGCAGCGTCACCGTGACCTGGGTCTGCGACAGATCGTCGGGCGGGATGAAGCCGGTGGGCAGCAGCGGCACCAGCAGGAAGGAGCCGATGAAGAAGACCGCGGTGGCCAGCATCGTCAGCAGGCGGTGCTTCAGGCACCAGGCGGCCATCTTCAGGTAGGCGCCCATCCAGCGCGGCGGCTTCTCGGCATGCGCGACCGGGCGCAGCAGGTAGGCGGCCATCATCGGCGTGAGCATGCGCGCCACCACCAGCGAGAAGAACACCGCGATCGCCGCGGTCCAGCCGAACTGCACGAAGAACTTGCCCGCCACCCCGCCCATGAAGGCGGTCGGCAGGAAGACCGCGATCAGCGTGAAGGTGGTGGCGATCACCGCCAGGCCGATCTCGTCGGCCGCCTCCATCGCCGCCTCGAAGGGCGTCTTGCCCATCGCGAGGTGGCGCATGATGTTCTCGATCTCGACGATGGCGTCGTCGACCAGGATGCCCACCACCAGCGACAGGCTCAGCAGCGTCACCACATTGACGGTGAAGCCCAGCCAGTGCATCAGCGCGAAGGTCGGGATGGCCGACAGCGGCAGCGCCACCGCCGAGACCAGGGTCGCGCGCCAGTCGCGCAGGAAGAACCAGACCACGATGATCGCCAGCACCGCGCCCTCGTAGAGCAGGTACATCGAGCCCTCGTAGCCCTCCTGGACCGGATCGACGAAGTTGAAGGCCTCGGTGAAGGTGATCTCGGGATGCTCGGCGCGCAGCCGCTCGATCTGGGCCCGCACGCCCTCGGCGACCTCGATCTCGCCGGTGCCCTTGCTGCGGGTGATCTCGAAGCCGACCACCGGCCGGCCGTCGAGCAGCGCGGCCGAGCGGCGCTCGGCCACCGTGTCGCTGACCCGCGCGATCTGGTCGAGCCGCACCCGCCGGCCGTCCGACAGCACGATCTCCATGCGGGCGAGCTCGTCGGCGCTGCGCACGGTGGCCAGGGTGCGCACCGCCTGCTCGGCGCCGCCGAGGTCGCTGCGGCCGCCGGGCGCGTCCTGCTGGATCTGGCGCAGCTGGCGCGACACGTCGGAGGCGCTGGCGCCCAGCGCCAGCAGCATCGCCGGATCGAGCTCGACGCGCACCTCGCGGCTGACGCCGCCGACCCGCGAGACCGCGCCCACGCCGCGCACCGCCAGCATGCGCCGGCTGACCGCGTCGTCGACGAACCAGCTCAGCGTCTCGTCGTCCATCCGGTCGGAGGCGATGGTGTAGGTCAGGATCGGCGTGCCGGCCAGGTCGACCTTCTGCACCACCGGGTCGCGCAGGTCGGCCGGCAGGTCGGAGCGGATGCGCGCGATGGCGTCGCGCACATCGTCGACCGCCTCCTGCGTGGGCTTCTCGAGCCGGAACTCGGCGGTGATGGTGACCGCGCCGTCCTGCACCGTGGTGTAGAGATGCTTCAGGCCCTTGAGCGCGGCCAGCGCGTTCTCCATCTTGCGTGCGACCTCGGTCTCGAGCTGCGCCGGCGCCGCGCCCGGCAGCGCGGCGCTGACGGTGACCGAGGGCAGGTCGATGTCGGGAAAGTCCTGCACCGTCATCGCCCGGAAGCCCATCAGGCCGGCGAGCGTCAGCAGCAGGAACAGCAGGATCGCGGGAATCGGATTGCGGATCGACCAGGCGGAGACATTCACTTGGCGGCTCCCGAGGCGGTGCCGACCACCTTGACCCGGTCGCCGTCGCCCAGGAAGCCGGCGCCTTGCGCCACCACCCGCGCCTGCGCGTCCAGTCCCTCCAGGATCTCGACCCGGTCGCCGACGCGCCGGCCGGTGCGCACCTTGACCTCGCGCACCCGCGCGTCGGCCTCGATGCGCATGACGATGCTGAAGCCCTCGCGCAGCAGCACCGCGCCCTGAGGCAGCGTCAGCGCCTCGCTGCCGCCGAGCTGGAACTCGCCGCGTGCGAGCATGCCGGGCCGCGCCACCGGCGAGGCGGCCGCGCCTGGCGTCAGGTCGACATAGACCAGGCCCTGGCGGGTGGCCGGATCGACCGTCGGCGCGATCTGGCGCACCCGGCCCTCGAGCACCGTGTCGGTGCCGGCGGGCGTGAGCCGCACCGCGGTGCCCGGGCCCAGGCGGGCCATGTCGGCGCCGGAGAGCTCGGCGCGCCACTCGATGCGGCCCTGGCGGATCAGCCGGAACAGCTCCTGCCCCGGCTGGGCGACCGCGCCGACGGTGGCCAGCCGGGCGGAGATCAGGCCGTCGTCGGGCGCGAGCAGTCGGGTCTGGGCCAGCCGCACCTCGTCGGCCTGCAGCCGTGCCTTCAGGGCCTGCACGCGGGTGCGGGCGGTGGTCTCGGCGGTCAGGGTCTGCTGCAGCTGCTGGGCGCTCAGGGCGCCACCGGCCTGCAGCGCGCGGTCGCGCTCGGCCTCGAGCCGCGCCTGCGCCAGCACCGCCTCGGCCTCGGCCAGCGCGGCCTGGGTGGCGGCCCGCTCGGCCGTCAGCGTGTCGGACTGCAGCCGCGCCAGCAGCTGGCCGCGGCGCACCCGCTCGCCGACCTGCACCGCGACCTCGACCAGCCGCAGCCCCTGGGTCTCGGCGCCGATCACCACCTCCTGCCAGGCGGCCAGGCCGCCGCTGGCCGACAGCGTGCGCGCCAGCATCTCGCGCCGGGGCGACACCGCCTGCACGCTCAGGGCGGCACGGCCGCCGGCCGAGGCTGTGGCCGCTGTTGCCGGTGTCGCCGAGGGCGAGGAGGAGGCCTGCGCCTCGGCCGGCTGCGGGGCCAGCGTCACCAGTGTCATCAGGGCCGGCAGCAGCGCGGCGAGAAGGTGGGGGCACCAAGGCGCCGGACGGAAATGAAGAAGGCGGACACGCATTTCGTGAGCTTATCAACGAATGCGTGTCCGCCGATGACCGGGCGGCGCCGGTCAGCCTGCAGGTCGGGTCACTTCGACTCGGCCGGCTTCTCCATGTCCTTGAAGGCGTCCATCGGATCGGGTTCGGAGGCGGCGCCGGCCGGCTCCAGTCCGTCCATGCTCGGCTCGGCCTGCGGGGTGTCGCCGCCCATCATCTGCTCGAGCGCCTGGTCGGCATCGATCTTGGTCGCCTGCGTGCCATCGCCCGACACCAGCGTCGGGTAGGCGATGACCACCGCGACCATGATCAGCTGCAGCACGATGAAGGCGATCGAGCCCTTGTAGATCTCGGTGGTCTGCACCGCCGGGATCATCTCGCCGGTGACGCGGTCCTTGTAGTCCTTCTTGGCCGCGACGCTGCGCAGGTAGAACAGCGCGAAGCCGAACGGCGGCGTCAGGAAGGAGGTCTGCAGGTTCATCGCCAGGATCACGCCGAACCACACCAGCGCGAAGTCGGCCGGGTAGCCCTCGGGCAGCAGCTCGGGCAGCAGCTTCTCGGCCACCGGCGCCAGCATCGGCACCACGATGAAGGCGATCTCGAAGAAGTCGATGAACATGCCCAGCACGAAGACCAGCAGGTTCACGACGATCAGGAAGCCCATCGCGCCGCCGGGCATGTTGTCGAACAGATGCTCGACCCAGATGTGGCCGTCGGCGGCGTTGAAGGTGAAGCTGAACACCGTCGAGCCGATCAGGATGAACAGCACGAAGCAGCTCAGGCGAGCGGTGCTGTCGAGCGCCTGGTTCATCAGGCGGCGATTGATCTGGCCGCGCGACATCGCCATCAGCAGCGCACCGACCGCGCCCATCGCGCCGCCCTCGGTCGGGGTGGCCACGCCCAGGAAGATCGTGCCCAGCACCAGGAAGATCAGCACCAGCGGCGGAATCAGCACGAAGGTGAAGCGCTCGGCCAGCTTCGACAGCAGGCCCATCTTCAGCACCCGGTTGACCATCGCCAGGCCGAGGGCCAGGAAGGAGGCGACCGTCATCGACAGGATGACCACCTCGTCGCCCGGGGCCGGCAGCGTGCGCTCCATCCACGGGTTCATGATGCTCTCGTGCACCTGCGCCCAGCCCCAGCCGGCGGCGCCGCAGATCGCCAGCAGCGCCAGCAGCGACTTGTGGCCGCTCGCGCCGTTGTCTTCGCGGTAGATGCGCGCCTCCGGCGGCAGGGCGGGCACCCAGTCCGGCTTGACGATCGCCACGACCGCGATGAAGGACAGGTACAGACCCACCAGCAGCAGGCCCGGCACCAGCGCGCCGGCGTACATGTCGCCGACCGAGCGGCCGAGCTGGTCGGCCAGCACGATCAGCACCAGCGAGGGCGGAATCGCCTGCGCCAGCGTGCCGGAGGCGGTGATGGTGCCGGTGGCGATGGTGCGGTTGTAGCCGTAGCGCAGCATGATGGGCAGCGAGATCAGGCCCATCGAGATCACGGCCGCCGCGACCACGCCGGTGGTGGCCGCCAGCAGCGCGCCGACCAGGATCACCGCGACTGCCAGACCGCCGCGCAGCGGGCCGAAGACCTGGCCGACGGTCTCGAGCAGATCCTCCGCCATCCCGGATCGCTCCAGGATGATGCCCATGAAGGTGAAGAAGGGAATCGCCAGCAGGGTGTCGTTCTGCATGATCCCGAAGATCCGCAGCGGCAGCGCCTGGAACATGGTGCTGCCGAACAGCCCCACCTCCATGCCGAGAAAGCCGAACACCAGGCCGGTGGCGGCCAGGCCGAAGGCCACCGGAATGCCGGTCAGCAGGAAGGCCAGCAGGCCGCCGAACATCAGCGGCACGAAATTCTGGGTGATGAACTCGATCATGCGCGTGCTCCTTCGCGGGCGGCCTGCTCGGCCTTGGCGGCCAGCTCGGCGGCGAGCTTTTCCTCGTCGCTCGGGCCGTGCTCGACCGACATCGGGTCATCGCGCAGGCCCTGCAGGTAGGCCACCCGCTTGATCAGCTCCGACAGCGCCTGCACCAGCAGGATCGCGAAGCCGGCCGGGATCATCAGCAGCACCGGCCAGCGGATCAGGCCGCCGGCGTTCTGGCTCATCTCGCCGCTGGCGTAGGCCTGCGTGAACAGCGGCCAGGACAGGTCGATCAGGATCAGGCACAGCGGCACCAGGAACACCACGATGCCGAGAATGTCGATGATCGTGTTGGCGCGGGTCGACAGCTTCGAGGAGATGAAGTCGATGCGCACATGGGCGTTCTTCAGGAAGGCATAGCCGGCGCCGAGCATGAACACGGCCGCGAACAGATACCACTGGATTTCCAGGAAGGCGTTCGAGCCGATGTTGAAGGTCTTGCGCAGGATGGCGTTGCCGGCGCTGATCAGCACTGCGGCGAGCACCAGCCATGACAGCAGCCGGCCGATCCGTTCATTGAACGAATCGATCCAGCCTGAGAGTTTCAGGAGGGCGGACAAGGGGAATCTCCGGGGAGAAGTGGAAGTGAGGAAAAGTGGAAACCGGGGAAGATGCACGCGGTTCCTGATCTTCAGGAACCATGGCCCCGATCACACTCGAAAACCCTGATTCAGCCCATCGGGTGTTACGACTACGCGGCACTACGCAGCAGCCACGCCGTCCTCATCCCCCGTGCTTCTCGCTGCCGGTGCGTGGTCCTAGGCGACGACTTCGCGTGCGCTGTCGCGTCGGGTGGCGGCCGGGCGCGAGGGCTGGGGCACCGGGCGCGGCGCCAGCTCCTCGAGGAAGCGGCACAGCCGCGGGCCCTGCCATTCGGCGGCATGCCGGCTGCGGCCTTGCCAGGCGGCCTGGCGCATCGCGGCGATGCGCGGCCGGTCGGCCAGCTGCCGGGCCAGATCGGCGAAGGACTCGAAGGCGATCACCGCCGGATGGTCGGCCAGATGGTCGTGCGCGGCCCGGTAGCCACGCGCCGGCAGCGCGATCGGCACGCCGGCGGCGACGCTGGAGATCAGCCGGTCGGGCACCGTCAGGTCGAAGCGGTCGGCCCGCTCGCAGGCGGCGGTGTTGTAGAGGATCAGGCTGGCGTCATGCCGGGCCATGCGCGCCAGCAGTCCGGTCTGGCTGTCGGGCGCGAAGGGGCGGCGCAGCGGATGGCCGTCGTCGGTCTCGGGCGAGTGCACATGGTGCAGCTCGATGCCCTGCGCGAGCAGCTCGCGCATCGGCCCGCGCAGGTCGTCGGCTGCGTGGATCGTCGGATGCGACAGGTCGGTGCGGCCGACGAAGATCAGGTTGGGGCCGCTGGAGGCCGGCGCGGGCGGCGTGTCGGTCTCCAGAGGGGGCTGGAAACTGGCCGGCCAGCACGGCGGCAGCACCAGGTCGGCCACCTCGCGGCCTGCGCGCTGCAGCAGCCGGTGGGCCTGGAAATGGCCGCGCATCGCCTCGCTCGGGAACAGCACGCCGTCCAGATGGGGCGCGGCGCGGCGCAGCATCCAGTGCTGGCGGCGCACGCCCAGCTCGTCGAGCGCCAGCGGATAGCACAGCACCATCAGCACCAGCCGGATGCCCGGGCGCAGCTGGCGGATGGCCAGCAGATCGGCCAGCGGATTGGTGCCCCAGTAGGCGACCACCACCTCGGTGCGGTGCTCGTCGAGATGGCGCAGCAGCGCCTGGCGGAAGGCCGGATCGCGGGTGCCGCCGAACTGGTCGAAGGCCCGCTGCAGACGCCGCGCCAGCGTGACCGGCCGGTCGCGGAAGAAGCTGCTCGAGTCCGGCATCCACGACACCGCGCAGCGTGTGTCGAGCATCGCCTCGAGGCTGCGCCGGTGCTCGATGTCCGGGCCGAGCAGGGTTGCGCGAAGGGGGGGGCGGTTGGATGGGGGCATGCCAGGGTCTCGCAGGTCGTCGCCGATTTTTCGACCTGTGCCGTTTTGTGCATTCCCCGCGAAAAGGTGTTTCTGGATGTGTCTTCCATGTTGCCGTGATCTGCTGCACGGCCGGCGCGGTCCTTGTCCCCCCCTGTGTGAATGCTGGGCTTGAGGTCGGGCCGGCGATCAGGTCGCCAGACTGTCGCCGCGCCGCATGGCCCTCGACAGCAGGATGACCGGCGCCAGCCCGACCACCACCAGCGCCAGCGAGGGCAGGGCGGCCTCGGCCAGACGTTCGTCGCGGGCCAGCTGCGAGGCGATGATCGCCAGCGTGTCGCTGTTGAAGGGGCGCAGCGCCAGCGTGGCGGGCAGCTCCTTCATCACGTCGACGAAGACCAGCAGCGCCGCGGCCAGCACCGTGCGGTGCAGCAGCGGCAGATGGATGCGGCCCAGAATGCGTGCGTTGCCGGCGCCGAGCATGCGCGCGGTCTCGTCCAGGCTGCCGGGCAGGCGCGCATAGCCGGCCTCGACCGACTGCAGCGCCACCGCCGAGAAGCGCACCAGATAGGCATAGACCAGGCCCAGCGAGGTGCTGGTCAGCAGCGTGCCGATCTGGCTGTCGGGCCAGCGCTGCTGCGCCCAGCCCGAGGGCAGCAGCAGGCCGATGGCGATCACCGCGCCCGGCACCGCATAGCCCAGCGAGACCACCCGCACGCCTGCGCCCAGCAGCGGATGCGGGCGCAGCCGGCTCGCGAAGGCCAGCAGCAGCGCCATGCCGGCGGCGGCCAGCGCGGCCAGGCCGGACAGGCGCAGGCTCGCCCAGGCCCACTGGCCGAAGCGCTCCCACGGCAGGCCGAACTCGCCGTGCAGCGCCTCCAGCGTCACCAGGCGCAGCAGCAGCGCCACCGGCAGCAGGAAGCCCAGCACCACCGGCAGCAGGCAGGCCGCCAGCGCCGCCCAGGCCGCGGCGCCCTGCAGCTGCACCGGGCGGGCCTCCGGGCTGCTGCCCGGTCCGCGGGAGGTCGAGAAGCGCAGCCGCGACTGCGCGCGCCGCTCCAGCCACACCAGCACGCCCACCACCAGCAGCAGCACGGTGGCGAGCTGCGCTGCGGCATGGCGGTCGCCGAAGGAGAGCCAGGCCTTGTAGATGCCGGTGGTGAAGGTGTTCAGGCCGAAATAGGCGCCGACGCCATAGTCGGCCAGCGTCTCCATCAGCGCCAGCGCCACGCCGGCGGCCAGCGCGGGCCGTGCCATCGGCAGCGCCACCTCGGTCAGCCGCCGCCACGGGCCGGCGCCGAGCAGCCGCGCGGCCTCCATCAGCACCGCGCCGCGCTCGGTCAGCGCGGTGCGCGTCAGCAGGTAGACATACGGGTAGAGCGTCAGGATGAACAGCACGACCGCGCCGCCGGTGCTGCGGATGTCGGGCCAGAGCGCGCCGGTGGCGCCGGTGCGCGCGCGCAGCCAGACCTGCAGCGGGCCGCTGGACTGCAGCGTGTCGGTGTAGACATAGGCCAGCACATAGGCGGGCATCGCCAGCGGCAGCAGCAGCGCCCACTCCATCACCCCGCGGCCGGGAAAGCGCAGCAGCGTCACCAGCGCCGCCGCGCCGCCGCCCACCACCGCCACGCCCAGCGCCACCGGCAGCGTCAGCTGCAGCGAGGCCAGCGCATAGCCCGGCAGCACGGTGTCGAGCTGATGGGCCAGCGTCTCGCGGGCGGTGGCGTCGAAGCTCAGCCAGGACGAGGCGATCGACAGCACCGGCAGCGCCAGCACCAGGCACAGCAGCGCGAGCAGCCATTGCAGCGGGTGGGGCGGCTCGGCGCGCAGGCGGGCGAGAGGGGTCGCGGACATGGGAGAGCTTCGGGAAAGTCGTTATCGTGAATGATTTGCATTGGCGAGCCCGGCTATGATAGAGGCAGAACCTCAAGACGAGTCCTTGCGAGTCCCTGCGCCCATGTTCCTGCACGTCGATCAGCTCAGTGTCCAGTATCCGGGCGCCGCGCGCGCCAGCGTCCGGCATGTCTCGCTCGCGCTCGAGCGCGGGCAGATCGGCGCGCTGCTCGGGCCTTCGGGCTGCGGCAAGACCTCGCTGCTGCGCGCGGTGGCCGGCCTGGAGCGTCCGGCGCGCGGCCGGGTGGTGCTCGAGGGCGATGCGGTCAGCGATGCCGCCGCCGGCCGGCACCTGCCGCCCGAGCAGCGCCGCATCGGCATGGTCTTCCAGGACTACGCGCTCTTTCCTCACATGACGGTGGCCGAGAACGTGCTGTTCGGCCTCAAGGGCCTGCCGCGTGCCGAGCAGCAGGCGCGGGTGGCGCAGATGCTCGATCTGGTCGGGCTGGCCGGCGCGGCCTCGCGCCATCCGCACCAGCTCTCCGGCGGCCAGCAGCAGCGCATCGCGCTGGCGCGCGCGCTGGCCCCGAAGCCGCGCCTGCTGCTGATGGACGAGCCCTTCTCCAGCCTCGATGTCGACCTGCGCGAGCGTCTGGCGCAGGAGGTGCGCGCGATCCTGAAGCAGGCCGAGACCACCGCGCTGTTCGTCACCCATGACCAGATGGAGGCCTTCGCGGTGGCCGATCTGGTCGGGGTGATGAACGACGGCGAGCTGCAGCAGTGGGACGAGCCCTATGCGCTCTATCACCGCCCCGCCACCCGCTTTGTCGCCACCTTCGTCGGCCACGGGGTCTTCGCGCCGGCGCGGGTGGTCTCCGGGCCCGAGGGTGCGCGGGTGCGCAGCGCGCTGGGCGAGTGGTCGGACCGCTTCGAGTGCCCGCTGCCGGGCATCGGCGGCGAGTGCGACGTGCTGCTGCGTGCCGACGACATCGTGCACGACGACGACAGCGCGGTGAAGGCGCGCATCCGCGCCAAGGCCTTCCGGGGCTCGGAGTTCCTCTACACGCTCGAGCTGGCCAGCGGCGAGCTGGTGATGGCGCATGTGCCCTCGCACCACGATCATGCGGTCGGCGAGTGGATCGGCATTCGTGCCGAGCTGGATCATGTCGTGACTTTCCCGCGCGACTTGAAAGGCGTGGTCGCGGCCTGATCTCGTCGGCATGTCGGGGGTGTCGGGCCCGACCTATACTGGCCGCACGATATTGGATGCGCACCGGGACGGGTTTTTCCGCGGGCCCGCTGCGCGACGCGAAAGGTGTGCGAGATGGGAAGCAAGTTGAAGGTGGCGGGCTGGCTGGCGATCGGTGCGGTCGCAGGCGCCCTGACGACGATGCAGCTGCAGGCGACCGCGCGCAGCGCGATGTCGCCGCTGCCGCTGGAGGACATGCAGCAGCTCGCTGCGGTCTTCGATCTGGTCAAGCGCTCCTATGTCGAGCCGGTCGACGAGAAGAAGCTGATCCGCGACGCGATCGGCGGCATGGTGTCCGGGCTGGACCCGCATTCGGCCTATTTCGAGGGCCAGGCCTTCAAGGAATTCCGCGAGGGCATCAGCGGCAAGTTCACCGGCGTGGGCATCCAGATCGAGATGGATGACGGTCTGGTCAAGGTGGTCTCGCCGATCGAGGGCTCGCCGGCCTTCCGCGCCGGCCTGCAGACCGGCGACCTGATCACCCGCATCGACGACACGATGGTCAAGGGCCTGAACATGGACCAGGCCATCAAGCGCATGCGCGGCCCCAGCGGCACGAAGGTCGTGCTGACAGTGTTCCGCAAGGCCGACAACCGCACCTTCCCGGTCACCATCATCCGCGAGGAGATCAAGACCAAGAGCGTGCGCTCGAAGGTGGTCGAGCCCGGCTACGCCTGGATCCGCATCAACCAGTTCCAGGAGCCGACGCTGCGCGACTTCACCGAGCAGCTGCGCGAGATCTACCAGAAGGATCCGCAGCTCAAGGGCCTGGTGCTCGACCTGCGCAACGATCCCGGCGGCCTGCTCGACACCGCGGTCGGCGTCTCGGCGGTCTTCCTGCCCCGCGACGTGGTGGTGGTGTCGACCAACGGCCAGATCCCGGAGGCGCGCAGCGTGCTGAAGGCCTCGCCGATGTTCTACTCGCGCGATGGCAGCGACCTGCTCGCCGGACTGCCCGCCGCGCTGAAGACGGTGCCGGTGGTGGTGCTGGTCAACGAGGGCTCGGCCTCGGCCAGCGAGATCGTCGCCGGCGCGCTGCGTGACCACAAGCGCGCGGTCATCATGGGATCGCAGACCTTCGGCAAGGGCTCGGTGCAGAGCGAGATCGCACGCCTGCCGATGCCCAACACCTCGCTGAAGATCACCACCGCGCGCTACTACACCCCGTCGGGCCAGTCGATCCAGGCCAAGGGCATCGTGCCCGACGTGCTGGTCGACGAGACCGCCGAGGGCAGCCCGTTCGCGGCGCTGCGCATGCGCGAGGCCGATCTCGACAAGCACCTGGGCGACGGCAGCGGTGCGGCCGAGAAGAAGGATGCCGCCCGCGAGAAGGCCCGCGAGGAGGCGCTGAAGAAGCTCGAGGAAGCGCGCGACAGCAAGGACAAGGCCCCGAAGCTGCCGGAATACGGCACGCCCGAGGATTTCCAGCTGCAGCAGGCGCTCAACCGCCTGAAGGGGCGCCCGGTGGTGGCGTCGAAGACCCAGACCGAGCGCAAGCCGGTCGAGCCGAAGGCGAACTGAGACGGAGCGCGCGATGGACGACGACCAGCTGCTGCGCTACAGCCGCCATATCCTGCTCGACGAGATCGGCGTCGAGGGCCAGCAGCGCCTGCTCGACGGTCATGCGCTGGTGATCGGCGCCGGCGGCCTGGGCTCGCCGGCACTGCTCTATCTGGCCAGCGCCGGCGTGGGCACGATCACGGTGGTCGACCACGACACGGTCGATCGCACCAATCTGCAGCGCCAGATCGCGCACACCGAAGCGCGCGTCGGCCTGCCGAAGGTCGAGTCGGCGGCGGCCGCGATCGCGCAGATCAACCCGGGCGTGGTGGTGCGCACCGTCGCGCAGCGTGCCGACGCCACGCTGCTGGCCGAGCTGGTGGCGGCGGCCGACGTGGTGCTCGACTGCAGCGACAACTTCCCCACCCGCCAGGCGGTCAACGCCGCCTGCGTGGCGCAGCGTCGTCCGCTGGTGTCGGGCGCGGCGATCGGGCTGGACGGCCAGATCGCGGTCTGGGATGCGCGCACCGGGGAACTGCCGTGCTACGCCTGCCTGTTCCCGCCGACTGCCGAGGTGCCGGAGGTGCGCTGCGCGACGATGGGCGTGTTCGCGCCGCTGGTGGGCATCATCGGCACGATGCAGGCGGCCGAGGCGCTGAAGCTGCTGGCCGGCTTCGGTCAGCCGCTGGCCGGCCGGCTGCAGATGCTCGACGGTCGCCGCATGGAATGGACCGAGATCCAGGTCGGGCGCGATGCCGCCTGTCCGGTCTGTTCGGCACGGGCCTGACACGGACCTGATCCGGCCGCTATGCTGTCGGACATGGAAAAAGCCCATCCCGAACTGACAGCACGCAACTTCCCGTCGGCCCAGGAGGAACTCCAGGCCGCACAGCCGCCCTCGCTGTACGGCGGCCCGGAGAGCGCCTACCGGCTGGCCTTCGCCGACAGCGCCTTCCTGCTGCGCGAGGAGCTCCGGCCGGTGCGCATGCAGCTCGAGCTGCTCAAGCCCGAGCTGGTCCAGACCGAACTCGGCATCGAGTCGACGATCGTGATCTTCGGCAGCGCGCGCATCCTGCCGCCCGAGACCGCCGCCGAGCGCCTGGCCGAGGCCGAGGCGGGCGGCGACGAGGCTGCAGTCGCGCGTGCGCGTCGCCAGGTCGACATGAGCCGCTACTACGACGAGGCGCGCCGCTTCGGCGCGATCGTCACCCAGCGCTCGCGCACGCTGGAGACGCCGATCTATGTCGTCACCGGCGGCGGCCCCGGCATCATGGAGGCAGGCAACCGCGGCGCGCATGAGGTCGGCGGCAAGAGCATCGGCCTGAACATCGTGCTGCCGCACGAGCAGGCGCCCAATCCGTACATCACGCCGGAGCTGTGCTTCCAGTTCCACTACTTCGCGCTGCGCAAGATGCATTTCGTGATGCGCAGCATCGCGCTGGTGTGCTTTCCCGGCGGCTTCGGCACGCTCGACGAGCTGTTCGAGACGATGACGCTGATCCAGACCGGCAAGAGCCGCCGCCGCCCGATCCTGCTGTTCGGACGCGAGTTCTGGACCCGCCTGATCGACTTCGACTGGCTGATCGAGACCGGCATGATCAGCCCGGGCGACGTGAACCTGTTCCGCTTCGTCGAGACCGCCGAGGAGGCCTGGGAGCAGCTGTCGGCCCACTACGGCTTCGATCTGCCCGACACCACCACCGGCGCCTTCGCGGAGGACATGTGAGCATCGACATGAGCGGGCGCGAGGTCGCGCTGATCGGCGTGCCGACCGATGTCGGTGCCTCCGACCGGGGCGCGTCGATGGGGCCGGAGGCGCTGCGGGTGGCGGGCCTGCGCGAGCGGCTGCAGGCGCACGGCCTGGTGGTGCATGACCGCGGCAACCTGTCCGGCCCGGCCAATCCGTGGCTGCCACCGGTCGACGGCTACCGCCATCTGGCCGAGGTCGCCGAGTGGAACCGCAAGGCGCACGAGGCGGTGCATGCCGAGCTGACCGCCGGGCGGCTGCCGATCATGCTGGGCGGCGACCACTGCCTGGGCATCGGCTCGATCAGCGCGGTGGCGCGCCACTGCCGCGAGACCGGCCGCAAGCTGCGGGTGCTGTGGCTCGATGCGCATGCCGACTTCAACACCTCGGCGATCACCCCGACCGGCAACATCCATGGCATGCCGGTGGCCTGCCTGTGCGGCTTCGGCCCGCCGGAGCTGACCGGCATCGGCGGCCAGGTGCCGGCGATCTCGCCGAAGTGGATCCGCCAGATCGGCATCCGCAGCGTCGATGCCGGCGAGAAGCGCTTCGTGCATCAGAACGAGCTCGAGGTCTTCGACATGCGCTACATCGACGAGATGGGCATGCGCCATGCGATGGAGCTGGCGCTGGCCACGCTCGACGAGCGCACGCATCTGCATGTCAGCTTCGATGTCGACTTCCTCGACCCGGACATCGCGCCGGGCGTGGGCACCACCGTGCCGGGCGGCCCGACCTACCGCGAGGCGCAGCTGTGCATGGAGATGATCGCCGACACCGGCCGGCTGGGCTCGCTCGACATCGTCGAGCTCAATCCGGCCTGCGATGTGCGCAACCGCACCGCGGCGCTGGCGGTCGACCTGGTCGAGAGCCTGTTCGGCAAGAGCACGCTGATGCGACGCTGAGCCGCGTGCACCGCGCAGGGCGGAGTGACATCGCGGACTGCGACAATCGGCGCATGAGCCTTCGCAGTCCTTCCGCTTCCGCCGCATCGTCTTCCCTGCAGCTTTCCCTGGTCGCGCTGGATGATCCGGCCGACCGTGTCGCGCTGGCCACCCGCTGGCGTGCGCTCGAGGCCCGTGCCGAGGGCAGCTTCTTCACCCGCTGGGCCTGGATCGGCACCTGGCTGGCGCTGCTGCCTGACGCGGTGCGCCCGCGGCTGCTGCAGGCGCGGCGCGGCGAGCGCGATGTCGGCCTGGCGCTGGTCGTCGACGGGCCCGGCCGGCAGCGCTTCGGCCTGCCGTTCTGCCGCACCGCCTGGCTGCATGCGACCGGCCGGCCCGAGCTCGACATCCTGACGATCGAGCACAACGACTTCCTGGTCGCCGACGACGACGCCGAGGGCGCGGACGCGGTCCGTGCGGCGATGCTGGCGCACTGGGCCGGGCGTCTGCGCGGCGTCACCGAGATCGTGCTGCCCGGCCTGGCCGGGCCGGGCTGGCCGGCCGGCTGCGAGACGCGGCTGGCCTCGCGCCGGCTCGAGCGCGAGGACTGGGTGCGCCGCTCCTACGCGGTCGACCTGAAGGCGGTGCGCGCCGCCGGCGGCGACTTCCTGAAGCTGATCAGCTCGAACTCGCGTTCGCAGATCCGCCGCAGCATGAAGGAATACGGCCAGCTCGGGGCCCTCACGCTGACGCCGGCGGCCTCGACCGCGCAGGCGCTGGACTGGCTCGAGCGCCTGGCCGCGCTGCACCAGGCGCACTGGACCGGCCGCGGCCAGCCCGGCGCCTTCGCCAACGACTTCTTCTTCCGCTTCCACCGCACGCTGGTCGAGCACCACCACGACAGCGGCGCGGTCCAGATGCTGCGGGTGGCGGTGGGCGAGCATGACCTGGGCTTTCTCTACAGCTTCATCCACCGCGGCCGGGTGTATTTCTACCAGTCGGGGCTGGAGTACGGCCTGATCGAGAAGCATGCGCGGCCCGGGCTGGTCGCGCATGTGCTGGCCGCGCAGCACAACGCCGCGCTCGGCCACGAGGTCTACGACTTCATGGCCGGCGAGTCGCGCTACAAGACCACGCTGGCCACGCTCGACGAGCAGATGACCTGGACGACGCTGCGCACTTCGGCGCTGCGCTTCGAGCTGGAGGCGGCGCTGCGCCGGCGCCGTCAGCGCCGTGCCGGCGCGGTCGAGTCGCCGGAGGCGCTGGCGGACTGAGATCGGCGCAGCCCGTCGCGACGCTTCAACCGGCGCTCTTCAGCCAGCGGGTGCGATGCCGCGCCGCTGGCGTGCCGCCAGCAGCATCCGGCGCGGCGTCAGCAGCTTGGCCAGCAGCCGCAGCGTGCGCATGTCCAGGCAGCCGAAGCGGGTGCTGCTGCGCAGCAGCATGCGTGCGGCCTCGAGCCGGTCGGTCTCGATCAGCGCATCGGCGGCGTCCAGGCAGAAGCCACCGAGCTCGCGCAGGAACAGCGGCAGCTGGCGCAGGTAGAGCTCGGGATCGCGCTGGCAGATGCGCTCGGCCACCCGCAGCGTGTCGACGGTGGCGCGCACCCGGTGCCGCGGCGAGGACATCTGGCTGGCCGACAGGCGGTAGTCGATCAGCGCGCGCTCGATGAAGGCGACCTCGCCGCAGCGCGCCGCGCGCACGATCCAGTCCCAGTCGCACATCGAGCGCGCCTCGTCCTCGAAGCTGCCGGCCTGGTCGGCGCGCAGCAGCTCGCGGCGGAACATCAGCGTCGGCGGGTGCATGAAGTTGCCATGTGCCAGCTCCTCGTAGGCCGGGCCGTGGCAGACATGGAACTGCTCGCCCCAGGCGGTCTCGAGCGGTTCGCGGCGGCGCAGCAGCGAGCGGATGCCCTGGCGGGCCCGGCCGATGCGTGCGTAGTAGCGTGCCGCATGGCTGGCGCTCACCTTGCCGTCGCGGTCGTCGAAGGCATCGAAGTCGCCGGCGCACATCACCACCTCGGGCAGCGCCTCCAGCACCCGCGCCTGCAGGGCCAGGCGCTCCGGCCGGCACAGGTCGTCGGCATCGAGCAGCGCGATCCACTGCCCGCGTGCGGCCGCCACCCCGGTGGCCCGCGCCCGTGCCAGCCCGCCATTGGGCTGCGACAGCAGCCGCACCCTCGCGCCGTACTGCGCCAGCATCTGCGCGGTGCCGTCGGTCGAACCGTCGTCGACGACGATGATCTCCAGGTGCGGCCAGGTCTGCGCGAACAGGCTCTCGAGCGTGGCCGGCAGGGTGTGGCGTGCGTTGTAGGCGGGAATGACGACGCTGATGAGTTCCGCCGGATTCAGGTCTGAGTTCAGCTTCGAGTTCAGATCAGGTCCGGCCTGCGGTCCAGGCATTGTTGTGTCCGGTCGGGTCAATGGTTCACATGATTTCAGAGCAGCCGTGAAAAGGGAAGGTTTCCCATTTCGGGTTTGCTGAAAGCAACGGTAACGAATGTGTTCCGTGACCGTGGCGTGGCGTCGTCGTCGTCGTCGCTGTGCGGTTCCTTGTCTCAGGCCGGTCGTGCCCAGGGCACCAGCAGCAGTGCCAGACGGCGCAGCGCTGGCACACGCTGGCCGAGCTGGTCGAGCAGCACGATGTCATTCTGGTTCCAGACCCTGAAGATCAGCGTCGACAGCAGATAGCTCACCACGTAGAGCAGTCCGGCCAGCAGCTGGTGCAGCAGTGTCGGGGCCTCGCTCAGGGACAGCGCGCCGAAGCACAGCGCTGCCGCGCTCAGGGCTGCGGCGCTCATGCGCATCAGCTCGCCCAGCGGCAGCGGCATGCGCAGCACCCACCAGACGCAGCCGAAGGTGAACAGGAAGACCGCCAGCGTCGAGGCCATGTGCGCGTAGATGGCCCCTTCCAGCCCGTGCGTCGGCACCAGCCACAGCGCCATGCCCGCGCTGGTGACCACCGCGAAGACGGCCTCGGCTGCGCGCAGGCGCTGGTTGTCGGTGATCGTCAGCAGCGCGCCGAACGCGGCGTAGGACAGCGTGACGCCGCGCACCAGCACCATCATCTGCAGCGCGAAGATGGCGGGCGCATAGCTGCTGCCATAGGTGAGCTCGACGACCGGCCGGGCCCAGAAGTAGCCCACGCCGGTCAGCAGCAGGCCGAGAAAGTGGAAGTAGCGCACCGCATCGCCGCCGAGCCGGTGGATGCGCTGCTGGCCGCCGGCGCCATAGGCGTTGGCCAGCACCGGCATCAGCACCGTCATCAGGCCGGAGGACAGCAGATCCACCCCGCCGCGTGCCAGCGTGGCGGCGATGGTGAAGAAGCCGACCGCCTCGGCGCCGACCAGGCGGTTGAGCAGATAGGTCTCGATCGCCTTGTTGCTGAAGGCGGCCACCAGCGTCGAGACCATGGTCCAGGCGAGATGCGGCTTGACGCGGGCCAGCAGCTCGTCGTCGATCTCGCGCGAGCCCTTGCGGATCTCGGCACGGCGCAGCTGGTGGGCGGCCATCAGCGGATGCGCGATCGAGATCGCCAGGAACAGCAGCATGTAGCCGTCCAGCGGTGCGCCCAGCAGCGCCATGATGCCGGCGCCGGCCAGGTTGATCAGGCTCAGCAGGCTGATCGAGCTGGCCTCGATGCCGAAGCGGCCGTAGCCCTTGGCCACCGAGATGCTGAACAGGTACCAGGCCTTGGCGAAGGAGGCCAGCAGGGCGACCGCGGCGAACAGCGCCAGATGACCTTCCCAGCCGGCCGGACGCAGTGCCGGCAGTGCGGCCAGGAAGATGGCGCCCACCGCCAGCAGCGACCAGCCCTGCCAGCGCTGCAGCCGGCGGTGCACGTCCTGGGCGTCGACCAGGCTCTTGCGCCCGAGCGACTCGGAGACGAAGCGGATCGCCGAGGTGGTCAGGCCATGGTTCATCACCAGCACCAGCAGGCCCGAGAGCCACACCAGATAGGCGTAGCGGCCGTAGTCGGCCGGCCCGAGGCCGCGCGCGATCAGCATGCTGGTCACCAGACCGGCCGCGTAGGTCACATAGGTCGAGCCGGTCGTCAGCAGCACTGAGCGCAGCACTGCCTTGGCACCGAACTGGTTGCTCATTCAGGGTCCTTGTCGAATCGTTCGGCCCGCGGCGCCGTCGGCTGGGTCCGGCGGGGCCCGGTCCGTCCGCGACGAACCTCCTGTGGATGGTAGCAAACGGGCCTTTCGGCCTGAGGTGCCGTGCTCAGCGCGCGAACTGCGGATGGCGATGGGTGGCCATGCGCATCATCCGCGCGACGAACTGGGCCGCGCTGCGCTCGCGTGGCATGAAGCGCGGCAGCTGGTAGGGATCGGCCTGGTCGGTGGCCACGCCGACGGCGGTCGACACCGCACTGCTGTAGCCGGCCTCCTGCACCATCCTGGCGTGGATGGCCGCATAGTCGAGATCGGGCTTGCCGTTGGGGTAGGCGAAGCACGGCGGCTGGCGCCCGGTCAGCTCGGTGATGCGGTCGCGGTTGTCGGCGATCTCGCGCCGGGCCTGCTCCGGGTCGACCTTGGCCAGGATCGGATGGGTCACGGTGTGGCCGCCGATGTCGACCAGACCGCTGTCGGACAGCGCCCGCACCTGATGGTCGTCCATCATCAGGTCGTTGGGCAGCTTCGCGCCGGCCTTGCGGCACAGCTCGGCGCAGAAGTCCTGCCGGTGCTGCGGATCCAGGTATTTCACTGCCCGGGTCAGATCGGTCACCAGCGCGCGGCGCGAGGCGATGTCGGTGATCATGCGGGTGCCCAGGCCGACCTCGGACAGGTCGATCGCGCCGGGCGGCAGGCGTCGCACCGTCTCGACCACCGTGTCGTTGAACATGCAGCCGCCGTTGAGGAAGCCGGTGGTGACGAAGACGGTGGCCGGCAGGCGGAACTCGCGCAGCAGCGGCAGCGCCAGATCGTGGTTGTCGCGGTAGCCGTCGTCGAAGGTGATGCAGGCTGCCCCGGCCGGCAGCCGGCCTTCGCGCAGCATCTCGGCGGCCTCGTGCAGCCGCAAGACCTTGAAGGCGCCCGCGAGCGCGCGGAACTGCTCGGCCATCTGGCGGATGTCCGGCACGTCGGGCTGCAGAGGATCAGGCTCCTTCAGCACCCTGTGATACATCAGGATCGGCAGCAGGTTCGTGCCCGTCGGATAACGGGCCTGCACGAACCAGCGTGCGATCGGGCGGGCGATGGCGACCATGTTCAGATGACTCCCAGCGTCTCCCCATGCCGTCGGGGAAGACTTCATATTGTCCTGCCGTGCATCGACTGCGCGACAACCAGAGCCCGGAATCCGTCTCCCTTTTCATGGGGAAACCTCTTTTCCGGCAATGATGGAAACGAATTTTCCACGCCGGGCGCTGGTATCGACAGATCTGTTACCTGCGGAATGCAAATCGGCGAAAAGCTCATCGCCCGATCGTGCCCGCCACAGAAGGACGGTGTCCCATCCTTGATGCCGGCCTGCATGTTAACGAGTGTGTAGCATGTCACATCCGAAAGTCTGTTTCCTGACGAAACGCTGTGGTTTCGCGGCCGCAGTCGAGGCCCTCCGGCAGGGCACGACATAAAACGAAACACGACGATACCTGGGCGAAAGGACGCCGAAGTGCTCGCCCGGCACGATGAGACCGTGTTCGATGCAGTCTCATCAAGGAAGGAAATCGTCATGAATCGCGTGTTCAAGCGTTCGCTGGCCGGTGTGGCCGCCCTGGCGCTGGTGGTCGGTCTGAGCGCCTGCGGCAGCGCGCCCTTCGGCGGGCGCGGCGGCCCCGAGGGCGAGGGCTCGTCCATCGGCATGGGCATGAAGGACCGCCATGCGCACGGCCCGCGCAGCGAGGCCGACCACCAGAAGATGCGCGAGCGCATGGTCGAGCGCATCACCGCGCAGCTCGAACTCGACGCGGTGCAGAAGGGCCATCTGGTCCGGCTGATGGAGACCCTGCAGGCCCAGCGCACGGCAATGGCCGGCAGCGCGGGGCAGGCCGGCCGCGGGGGACATGGCGGCCCGGGGGGTCCCGGCATGCTGCCGCCGCAGCAGATGCAGGAGCTGGTCAAGGGCGAGCGCTTCGACCGGGCCCGCGCCCAGACCCTGGTCGACGAGAAGACGCAGGCCGCGCGTGCCGCCGCGCCGCAGGTCATCGCCGCGATGGGCGACTTCTACGACAGCCTGAAGCCCGAGCAGCAGGCCAAGGTGCGCACCTTCCTGGAGCGCGGTCCGGGCCGCGGCTTCATGGGCGGTGGCCGTCACCACGGCTGAGCCGTGCGCGCGGCGGGTGTCCGCGGCTAGGATCGGGCCATGCCTCGCCTGCTCCTGATCGATGACGATGAACATCTGGCCGCGCCGCTGGCCGCCTACCTGCGCCGCTTCGACCTGCAGCTGGAGGCCTCGGTCCGGCCGGAGGCGGGGCTGGAGCGGCTGCGCGCAGAGTCCTTCGACGCGGTGATCCTCGATGTGATGATGCCCGGCATGGACGGCTTCGAGCTGTGCCGGCGCCTGCGCCGCGACCCCGATGCCCGTCTCGCCGGCCTGCCGGTGCTGATGCTGACCGCGCGCGGCGAGGTCACCGACCGCATCATCGGCCTGGAACTGGGGGCCGACGACTACCTGCCCAAGCCCTTCGAGCCGCGGGAGCTGGCGGCGCGGCTGCAGACCATCCTGCGCCGCCGTGCCGCGCCGGTCGGGGCGACCACGGCGATGCCGATGGCCGGGCGTCTGCGCTTCGATCGCATCGAGATCGACCTGGAGCGACGCCAGGTCTGGCGCGACGGCCAGCCGGTCGAGCTGACCGGCACCGAGTTCACGCTGCTGGCGCTGCTGGCGGCCGAGCCGCAGCGCGTCTTCAGTCGCGACGAGATGCTCTCGCGCCTGCGCGGGCACGAGACCGAGATCCACACCCGCGCGATCGACATCCTGGTCAGCCGCATCCGCCGCAAGCTCGAGCCGCTCGACTGCATTCGCACCCTGCGCAATGCCGGTTACACCTTCGCGGCCGGAGCGCCCGAGTGAGGCGGCTGCCGGGCGTGCTGCGCCGGCTGGGCGGCCGGCTCGGGCCGCGCCTGCTGCTGCTGTTCGTGGTGCTGGCGCTGGCGATGACGGCGGTGTTCATGTCGGGCCTGCAGCGCGCGATCGGCGGAGGCTGGCGCGGCCTGGTGCGCCCGCTGGTCGCCGACTATGCCGACCGGCTGGCGGCGGACCTGGGTTCGCCGCCGGACATCGCACGTGCGCAGGCGCTGGTGGCGCGCCTGCCGCTGTCGGTGCGCATCGACGGGCCGGTGGTGCAGTGGGACTCGCACCCGCATCTGCGCGGTCAGCCGGAGCGGCCCTGGCGCATGGGGCCGCCCCGGCATGCCTCCGATGTCGATCTGCATCGCCATCGTCACGGCGATGCGCCGGCCTCGGGCGGGCGCGACCTGCGCTGGGTGGCCGATCCGGCGCTGGAGGACCGCGCCGATGCGGACGAGGGCAGCGAGCGCGGCTGGCTGCTGATCAGCCGGGTCACGCCGGACGGCCACCGCATCCGCTTCGGCCTGGGCGATGTGCCCTGGCGGGAACGGCCGCGCTCGATCGGCTGGGTCACGCTGGCCACGCTGCTCGGCCTGACGCTGCTGGCCTATCTGGTGATGCGCCACTGGCTGCGGCCGCTCGACGACATTCGCGCCGGCGCGGTGCGCTACGGCGAGGGCGACTTCGCCTCGCCGATCCCGGTGCGCGACCGCGGCGAGCTGGGGCGGCTGGCGGTCCAGATCAACACCATGGCCGCCGCGCTGCACGGCATGCTCGAGGCCAAGCGCGCGCTGCTGCTGGCGATCAGCCATGAGCTGCGCTCGCCGCTGACCCGCGCGCGCCTGCACGCCGAGCTGGTCGAGGACGGCCCCTCGCGCGAGGCGCTGCTGCGCGATCTGGGCGAGATGCGCGAGCTGATCGCCGATCTGCTCGAGGGCGAGCGCCTGGCCGGCGGCCATGCCGCGCTCCAGCCGGCGCCGACCGATCTGGCGCTGCTGGTCGAGCTGGCCGCGGTCGAGGCGGCCGAGGCTGCGGGTGCGCCCGAGCAGGCGCTGCGCTTCGACCTCGATGCGGTGTCCGGCGAGCTGGCGCTCGATGCGGCGCGCTGGCGGCTGCTGGTGCGCAATCTGGTCGGCAATGCGCTGCGGCACGGCAGCGCGCCGGTGGAGGTTCGGCTGGCCCGGGTCCGCCCGGATGCAGGCCAGGCCGATGCGGTGGCGGGCGATCTGCTCGAGTTCGGCGTGCGCGACCATGGGCCGGGCGTCGCACCCGAGGTGCTGGCCCATCTGGGCGAGGCTTTCTATCGGCCGGACGCCGCACGCGGCCGGGGGCAGGGCGGCGTCGGCCTGGGCCTGCATCTGTGCCGGCTGGTCGCACGGGCGCATGGCGGTCGGCTGGAGCTGCGCCCGGCGCAGCCCGGCCTCGATGTGCGGGTCCGGGTGCCCTGGCCGGATCAGCCGGCGCGGTCGGGTCCGGCTGATCCGCCGTCGTCGCTCCGCTCCGACCCGGCTGGCAGCGCGTAGTAGGCCGCCTCGTAGCCCAGGTCCATGCGGGCGCTGTCGGTCTCGCGCGGACCGTCCTGATCGCGTGAGCCCTCGCTGCGCAGCATGGTGTGAAGCCGGCGCCACAGCGGCAGCGAGCTGTCGGCGGCAGGGGTGTGCTTGTCGGACATGTCGGGCTCCTTCCTTGTCGTCGTGGATCTTCTGATCCGGATTTCAGGCTCAGGTCCGGGGGCTGACTACCCAGTCGGGCAACAGACGCATCAAGACGTGTCCTTGTCCCATCCCGGGTTGCAGCTTCGAACGACCCTGACCGCCGGTGAGGGGGAGGGTGCGGTGCGGTCGGGTTCCGGGTTTCGAGTGCGCTTGAGCGTGACAGGTTCCGCAAGAATGCTTGGCAAGTTCTGAAGCGGGCCCGGATCCGGTTCAGGGTACGAGGTGTCCGGAGCCCTCGGTCCGGGTGCCGGGTTGCGGGGCCGGCTGTTTCAGGCCTGGGCCTCTGTGCTGTGATAATCGGTAACCTTTGGGACCGATCGCCGCGGGCGAGTCGACATGATGAATCTGCCTTCCTTCGCCTCCTCGATCCGCCTGGTCGGCCAGATGCTGCTGTGGGGCGGCTGGCTGGTGCCCGCGCTGCTGGCCTGGCAGCGCCTGCTCGACTATCTGAACGACGATCTGGCGCGGCTGCATTTCACCCCGAGCTCGGCGCTGATGCCGATGCCCGACATCAACGAGGCGGCCAACATCGCCGCCGCGCGGCAGTGGATGCTGGTGGCGGCGGTCTGGCTCGGCCTGGCGATCCTGTCGGCCTGCGTCGGTGCCTGGCGGGGGCGGGCGGGCGGCCGGGCGGGTCAGCCGGCGTCGGCCGAGGGGCCGGCCGCGCCGGTCGCACCTGCTGCAGGCGCGGTGGTGCCGCCGCCCGCGCTGGCGCAGCAGATGGATCTGCTGTCGCGCCAGGTGGAGGCCTGCCGCGAATCGCTGGCCGGCGAATACGCCCGGGTGCAGGCGATGGGTGCGGCCACCGACGACACCCAGCGCGATCGCTTTGCACGGCTCGAGCAGCGCCTGTCGGGACTGGAAGGTCTGCTGCAGCGCAATGGCGAGCAGATCGGGCATCAGCTCGGCGATCTGCGCGAGCGCATGGCGGCGGGCAGCTCGACCAACCAGTCCGATTTCGGCGATCTGGCCACCGGCCCGGTGCCGCTGCTGGCCGGTGCCGGTTCGGCCGATGACCTGCGTCGGCTGCGCGATCTGGTGCTGAACCTCTCCGACCTGAAGGCGGACCTGCGTCTCGAGCAGCGCCAGCTGCGCCAGCGCCTGCGCGATCTGCCCGATGCGGGCGCCGCCGCCGGCAGCCAGAGCCGGCCACGACCGCCCCGGGCCGCCTGATCGGCCGGCCCATGGTGGGTTGCCCGGGCGCCCCGGCTCGGGTATGATCAGGTTTTCGCTAGAACGCTGAATGGGCGGATCAGATCCAGCCCATTTTTTTTGCTTGAACCGCCGCAAGGCACCGGAAGGAGTGCGGCAGCCGGCTGGCGTGATGTCTGCGAAGAGGCCCGTTGCGGCCTTGATGCGGCATGACGCGGCTCTCAGGCTGCCGTTTGTACTGCATAGATGAACTGGCAGCAGGCTGTCGAACGAACCGTTACCGGCATGGGCTACGAACTCGTGGAATGCGAGCGTGGCCTGCGCGGGTTGCTGAGTGTGTCCATCGACCGGGTGCCGGGCACCGTCTATCCGACCGGTCCGGCCGACTTTGTCCTGGTCGAGGATTGCGAGCAGGTCACCCGCCAGCTCCAGCGCGTGCTGGAGGTCGAGGGCTGCGACTACGCTCGTCTGGAGGTGTCCTCGCCCGGGCTGGATCGGCCGCTGCGCAGGATGGCCGACTATGTGCGCTTCGAGGGCGCCGAGATCGACGTCACGCTGCGCCAGGTCTTCCAGGGGCGCAAGAAATACCGCGGCATCCTCCGTCTGGCCGGGAAGGGTCCGGACGCCTCGCTGGAACTGATCTTCCGCGACGGCAAGGACAAGGACGAGCAGGTGCTGGGCTTCACCCTCGACGAGGTCCGCGAGGCCCGGCTGGTGCCGGTCGTGGACTTCAAGGGGCGGGGTCGCAAGGACAAGGATGCCGGCGCGGCAGCGGGTGAAGCGGCGGAACAGGAACCCGGAGGTCACGAAGAATGAACCGCGAACTGTTGATGCTGGTCGATGCGATCTCGCACGAGAAGAACGTCGATCGCGAAGTCGTGTTCGGCGCCGTCGAGTCGGCGCTGGCCTCGGCCACCAAGAAACTCTATGAGGGCGAGGTCGACATCCGTGTCGCCATCGACCGCGAGAACGGCGCCTACGAGACCTTCCGGCGCTGGCATGTCGTGCCCGACGAGGCCGGTCTGCAGCAGCCCGAGGCCGAGATCCTGCATTTCGAGGCCAAGGAGCAGATCGACGACATCGAGGTCGGCGACTTCCTCGAGGAGTCGGTCGAGTCGGTGCCGATCGGCCGCATCGGCGCGCAGGCCGCCAAGCAGGTGATCCTGCAGAAGATCCGCGACGCCGAGCGCGAGCAGCTGCTCAACGACTTCCTGTCGCGCGGCGACAAGATCTTCACCGGCACCGTCAAGCGCCTCGACAAGGGCGATCTGATCGTCGAGAGCGGCCGCGTCGAGGGCCGCCTGAAGCGCAGCGAGCTGATCCCGAAGGAAAACCTGCGCTCGGGCGACCGGGTGCGGGCGATGATGGTCGAGATCGACCCGACGCTGCGCGGTCCGCAGATCCTGCTGTCGCGCTCGGCGCCGTCGTTCATGATCGAGCTCTTCCGCCAGGAAGTGCCCGAGATCGAGCAGGGCCTGCTCGAGATCAAGAGCTGCGCCCGTGATGCGGGCAGCCGCGCCAAGATCGCCGTCGTGTCCTATGACAAGCGCGTCGATCCGATCGGCACCTGCGTGGGCGTGCGCGGTTCGCGCGTCAACGCGGTCACCAACGAGCTCGCCGGCGAGCGCGTCGACATCGTGCTGTGGTCGGAGGATCCGGCGCAGTTCGTCATCGGCGCGCTGGCCCCGGCCAATGTGCAGTCCATCGTCGTCGACGAGGAAAAGCACGCGATGGACGTGGTGGTCGACGAGGAGAACCTGGCCATCGCGATCGGTCGCGGCGGCCAGAACGTGCGTCTGGCCTCCGAGCTGACCGGCTGGCGCATCAACATCATGACCGCCGAGGAGTCGGCGGCCAAGCAGGCCGAGGAAAGCGACGGCATCCGTCGCCTGTTCGTCGAGCGTCTGGATGTCGACGAGGAAGTCGCCGACATCCTGATCGCCGAGGGCTTCACCAGTCTCGAGGAAGTGGCCTATGTGCCGCTGCAGGAGATGCTGGAGATCGATGCCTTCGACGAGGACACGGTGCAGGAGCTGCGCTCCCGCGCGAAGAATGTCCTGCTGACGCTCGAGATCGCCAAGGAGGAGCGCGTCGAGGAGGTGTCGCAGGACCTGCGCGACATGGAAGGACTCAACGCCGAACTGATCGCGAGCCTGTCCGAGGGTGGCATCCACACCCGCGACGATCTCGCCGATCTTGCGGTCGACGAGCTGGTCGAGATGACCGGCGTCGACGAGGCCCGTGCGAAGGCGCTGATCATGAAGGCGCGCGAGCACTGGTTCGGCACGGACGCCTGAGTCCGAGCCCCGCGCCCCGAGACCCTTCCAGATCCTGACCGACACCGACGAACGAACGAACAAGACGCCCGTCCCAAGGAAACAAACACATGGCTGTGACCACCGTTGCCCAGTTCGCTGCCGAGCTCAAGAGTTCGGTGACGACGCTGCTCGAGCAACTTCAACACGCCGGCGTGAGCAAGGGAAGCGACCGCGACCCCCTCACCGAGGCCGACAAGGAACGACTGCTGGACTACCTCCGCCGCACGCATGGCACGACTGGTGCCGACCGCAAGAAGATCACGCTGACCAAGAAATCCACCAGCGAGATCAAGCAGGCTGACGCGTCCGGCAAGGCCCGCACGATCCAGGTCGAAGTGCGCAAGAAGCGCACCTTCGTCAAGCGCGACGATGTGGTGGGTGGAGCCGGTGGCGCCTCCGAGGCGCTGGAGACGGTCGAGGACGATTCGCGTCAGGTCGAGGAAGAGCTGCGCCTGCAGGCGGAAGCTGCCGCCGCGGCCGCGGCTGCGGAAGAAGCCCGCCGCCGCGAGCAGGCCGAGGCCGAGGAGCGCGCCCGCCGCGAGGCCGAGGAACGTGCCCGCCGCGAGGCCGCAGAGCGTGCTGCGGCCGAAGCCGCGGCCCGCGAGGCTGCTGCCCGTGCTGCTGCCGAGCAGGAAGCCCGTGCCCAGGCTGAAGCCGCCGCTGCGGCTGCGGCCCGTGCCGAAGCGGCTGCTGCTGCTCCGGCGCCGGCCGCCGCGCCGGTGGTCGACGCGGCAGCGCAGGCTGCCCGCGACGCTGCTGCCCGCCGTGCCGAGGCCCAGGCCCGTGCTGCCGCCGAAGTGGCTGCTCTGAACGAGGCGGCTGCGCGCCGTCGCAACGGCGGTGGCGCCCAGGGCCGTGCGGGCAGTGCTGCCCGCACTGCTGCCCCGGTGGCCGCAGCCGCTCCGGTGGCTGCGCCTGAGCCCGCACCGGCTCCGGCCCCGGTCCCGGTGGCTGCACCTGTGGCGGCCCCCGCTCCGGTCGTCGCTGCGGCGGCACCGCTGCCTGTGCCTCCGCGTGGCGCTGCTCCGGCTCCCGCACGTGTTCCGGCGCCGCCGGTTCGCCCGGCGCCGCAGCAGCCGACCAGCCGCGGCATCTTCACTCGTGCACCGGCCCCGACGCCGGCCGCTGCCCCGGCTGCGGCTGCGGTTGTCGCTCCTGCCGTGGATGCGGCACGCCAGGCCGAAGCCGAGCGCCGTCGCAAGGCGGCCGAGGCCGAAGCCCAGGCCATCCGCGACATGATGGCCCGCAAGAACAAGGTTCTGGTCGCGAAGAAGCCCGAGGAGCCCAAGCCCGCTGCGGCTCCGGCCCCGGGTGCGATCACCGGCACCATTCGCAAGCCGGCTGGCGCTCCGGGCGCCGCCGCTGCTCCGGGTACGGCCCGTCCTGGCGACAAGGCTGCGCCGGGCAAGAAGGGTGCGGAGAAGAACGTCAAGTCCGGCGAACTCTCCTCGACCTGGTCCGACGACAAGAAGCGCGGCACCGCGCCGAAGGGCCGTGACGCGGCACCGGGCGCCTCCGCCAACCGTGGCAGCAACTGGCGCGGTGCGCCGGCCGGCGGCCGTGGCGGTCGCCGCGGCGGTCGTGGCGACAGTGGCGACCAGCGCATGGCGCCGCAGGTCGAGGCCCAGATCCACGAGGTCCATGTGCCCGAGACCATCTCGGTGGCCGATCTGGCCCACAAGATGTCGGTCAAGGCCTCCGAGGTGATCAAGCAGCTGATGAAGCTGGGCCAGATGGTCACCATCAACCAGCAGCTCGACCAGGAAACGGCCATGATCCTCGTCGAGGAAATGGGCCACAAGGCGTTTGCCGCGAAGCTGGACGATCCGGACGCCTTCCTCGAGGAAGAGAACGCGGCCGCGTCGGGCGAGGCGCTGGCGCGTCCGCCGGTGGTCACCGTCATGGGTCACGTCGACCACGGCAAGACCTCGCTGCTGGACTACATCCGCCGCAGCCGCGTCGCCGCGGGCGAAGCGGGCGGCATCACGCAGCACATCGGCGCCTACCACGTCGAGACGCCGCGTGGCGTCATCACCTTCCTCGACACCCCGGGTCACGAAGCGTTCACCGCGATGCGTGCCCGTGGCGCCAAGGCCACCGACCTCGTCATCCTGGTGGTGGCGGCCGACGACGGCGTGATGCCGCAGACGAAGGAAGCCATCAGCCACGCCAAGGCGGCTGGCGTGCCGATCGTCGTGGCGATCAACAAGATCGACAAGCCGGGCCACAACGTCGAGCGCGTCACCCAGGAACTGGTCGCCGAGCATGTGGTGCCGGAAGCGTACGGCGGCGACTCGCCGTTCTGCCAAGTGTCGGCCAAGACCGGCCAGGGCATCGACGAGCTGCTCGAGCAGGTGCTGCTGCAGGCCGAAGTGCTGGAGCTGAAGGCGCCGGTCGAGGCCCTCGCCAAGGGCCTGGTGATCGAAGCGCGTCTGGACAAGGGCCGCGGCCCGGTCGCGACGGTGCTGGTGCAGTCGGGCACGCTCAAGCGTGGCGACGCGGTGCTGGCCGGCCAGAGCTATGGCCGCGTCCGCGCCATGCTCGACGAGGACGGCAAGCCCATCACCGAGGCCGGCCCCTCCATTCCGGTGGAGATCCAGGGTCTGTCCGAAGTGCCGGCGGCCGGCGACGAGTTCATGGTCCTGGCCGACGAGCGCCGGGCCCGCGAGATCGCCACCTTCCGTCAGGGCAAGTACCGCGAAGTGACGCTGAACAAGCGCCAGGCCGCCAACCTCGAGAACATGTTCGAGAGCATGGGTCAGACGGCCGCGCAGATGCTGCCGCTGATCATCAAGGCCGACGTGCAGGGCTCGCAGGAAGCGCTGGCCACCTCGCTGCTCAAGCTGTCGACCGACGAGGTCAAGGTGCAGATCGTGCACGCGGCGGTGGGCGGCATCAGCGAGTCGGACGTCAACCTGGCGCTGGCCTCGAAGGCGGTCATCATCGGCTTCAACACCCGTGCGGATGCCGGTGCGCGCAAGCTGGCCGAAGGCAACGGCGTCGATCTGCGCTACTACAACATCATCTACGACGCGGTCGACGAGATCCGCGCCGCGATGTCGGGCATGCTGGCGCCGGAGCAGCGCGAGGAAGCCATCGGTACCGCGGAAATCCGCACGGTGTTCGTCGCGTCGAAGATCGGCACGGTCGCCGGCTCGATGGTCACCTCGGGTCTGGTGCGTCGCAACTGCAAGTTCCGCCTGCTGCGCGACAACATCGTCATCTACACCGGCGAGGTCGAATCGGTCCGCCGCATGAAGGACGATGTCAAGGAAGTCAAGGAAGGCTTCGAGTGCGGCATCAAGCTCAAGAACGTCACCGACATCGCTGAAGGCGATCAGCTGGAGTTCTTCGAGATCAAGGAAGTGGCGCGCACGCTGTAATCCACGGCGTCTGCCCTGCTTCCGGGCCCCGGCGCCAGCGCCGGGGCCTCGTCGTTTTGCGCGAGAGTGCGCGAGAGCTTTCTCACCATGAGACACAAGCGTTCGATTCCCAACCGCGGCTTCCGTGTGGCCGACCAGATCCAGCGCGACCTGGCCGAGCTGATCCGCGGCCTGAAAGATCCGCGCGTCGGCATGGTCACGATCAGCGCGGTCGAGGTCACGCCCGACTATGCCCATGCCAAGGTGCACTTCTCGGTGCTGGTCGGCGATGCCGAGGCCACCGGCCAGGCGCTGAACGAGGCGGCCGGCTTCCTGCGCAACGGCCTGTTCAAGCGGCTGCAGATCCACACCGTGCCGACGCTGCATTTCCATTTCGACCGCACCACCGAGCGCGCGGTCGCCATGAATGCGCTGATCCGCGAGGCCAATGCGCAGCGCGCCGCCGACACCGACGATGAGCAGTGACATCCCCCTGATCGCCGATGCGGCGGTCGCCGAACCGCAGGGTGCCGCGGCACCGGCGCCCCGGGTGCGGGTGCCGCGCCGTCCGGTGCATGGCGTGCTGATGCTCGACAAGCCGCTGGGCCTGTCGAGCAACGACGCGCTGCAGAAGGTCAAGCGCCTGTTCCGCGCCGAGAAGGCCGGCCACACCGGCACGCTGGACCCGCTGGCCACCGGCCTGCTGCCGATCTGCTTCGGTGCGGCGACCAAGTTCTCCCAGGTCAGCCTGGAGGCGGACAAGGGCTACCGCGCCACGCTGCAGCTCGGCCAGACCCGCGTCGGCGGCGACCGCGAGGGCGAGGTCATCGCCGAGCGCCCGGTCGCCTGCGACCGCGCGGCCGTCGAGGCGGCCTGCGCGCGCTTCACCGGCCTGATCTCGCAGCTGCCGCCGATGCAGTCGGCGCTCAAGCACAACGGCAAGGCGCTGTATGAATACGCGCGCGCCGGCGTGACCGTCGAGCGCCAGCCGCGGCAGGTCACGATTCATCGCATCGACATCATCGAGTGGCAGGCTGACCGGCCGGATCTGCTGGTGGTCGACGTGCTGTGCACCAAGGGCACCTACATCCGCACGCTGGCCGAGGACCTCGGCGAGGCGCTGGGCTGTGGCGCCCACCTGGCCGGCCTGCGGCGCATCGTCAGCGGACCGGTCGACCTGCGCGCCTCGGTCACGCTGGCGGCGCTGGAGGCGATGGACGAGCCGGCGCGCGACGCCTGTCTGCGCCCGGTCGACGTGCTGCTGGCCGACTGGCCGGCGGTGCAGCTCGGCGAGGCCGACGCGGCACGGTTCCTCAGCGGCATGCGCCGCCGGATCGTGCATGCGGATGCCGAGCATGTGCGCGTCTACGGCCCCGACGGGCGCTCGCTGCTGGGGGGCGCCCATGTGAAGGCCGGCGAGCTGATCGCCGACCGTCTGCTGAGTCCTCTCGAAGTCCGCGCGCTGCGGCGCGACTGACCTGATCCGATTCCTTCCGAACTCTTCCGCTGACCCCGCGCCGCTGCGGCCGCGCTGACGGACCAACCTCATGAGCACACAGATCCGCAACATCGCCATCATCGCCCACGTCGACCATGGCAAGACCACGATGGTCGACCAGCTGCTGCGCCAGAGCGGCACCTTCGCCGAACACGAGAAGGTCGTCGACACCGTGATGGACAACAACGCCATCGAACGCGAGCGCGGCATCACCATCCTGGCCAAGAACTGCGCAGTCAGCTGGGAAGGCACGCACATCAACATCGTCGACACGCCCGGACACGCGGACTTCGGCGGCGAGGTCGAGCGCGCGCTGTCGATGGTCGACGGCGTGGTGCTGCTGATCGACGCCCAGGAAGGCCCGATGCCGCAGACGCGCTTCGTGACCAAGAAGGCGCTGGCCCTGGGCCTGAAGCCGATCGTCGTGGTGAACAAGGTCGACAAGCCGGGCGCGAAGCCGGACGCGGTCATCAACGCCGCCTTCGACCTGTTCGACAAGCTCGGCGCCACCGACGAGCAGCTCGACTTCCCCGTGGTCTACGCCTCGGGCATCAACGGCTGGACCAGCCTGGAAGAAGGCGCGCCGGGCGAGCAGTGGGGCCCCGACATGTCGGCGCTGTTCAACACGGTGCTCAAGCATGTGCCGCCGCAGCAGGGTGACGCTTCGGCGCCGCTGCAGCTGCAGATCTCGGCGCTGGACTTCTCCAGCTTCGTCGGCCGCATCGGCGTGGGCCGCATCAGCCAGGGCACCATCAAGCCGGGCATGAACGTGGTCGTGATGGAAGGTCCGGACGGCAAGAGCGTCAACGGCCGCATCAACCAGGTGCTGACCTTCCAGGGCCTGGACCGCGTGCAGGTGACGGAAGCCGGCCCGGGCAACATCGTGCTGATCAACGGCATCGAGGAGATCGGCATCGGTGTCACCGTGACCGATCCGGCCAACCCGCAGCCGCTGCCGATGCTCAAGGTCGACGAGCCGACGCTGACGATGAACTTCTGCGTCAACACCAGCCCGCTGGCCGGTCGCGAAGGCAAGTACGTCACCAGCCGCCAGATCTGGGACCGCCTGCAGAAGGAGCTGCAGCACAACGTCGCGCTGCGCGTGAAGGAGACCGACGAGGACGGCATCTTCGAGGTCTGCGGCCGCGGTGAACTGCACCTGACCATCCTGCTGGAGAACATGCGCCGCGAGGGCTACGAGCTGGCCGTCTCCAAGCCGCGCGTGATGTTCCAGGACATCGACGGCGTGAAGTGCGAGCCGATGGAGCTGGTCACCGCCGATGTGGAAGAAATCCATCAGGGCGGCGTGATGCAGGCGCTGGGCCTGCGCAAGGGCGAAATGCTGAACATGGAGCCGGACGGCCACGGCCGTGTCCGCCTCGAATACCGCATCCCGGCCCGCGGCCTGATCGGCTTCTCCAACGAGTTCATGAACCTGACCCGCGGCTCGGGCCTGATCTCGTCGATCTTCGACGGCTACGAGCCGCACAAGGGCGACATCGGCGGCCGCAAGAACGGCGTGCTGATCTCGATGGACGATGGCGAGATCTTCACCTACGCGCTGGGCAAGCTCGACGACCGCGGCCGCATGTTCGTCAAGGCCAACGACCCGGTCTACGAGGGCATGATCGTCGGCATCCACAGCCGCGACAACGATCTGGTGGTCAACGCCACCCGCACCAAGCAGCTGACCAACTTCCGTGTCAGCGGCAAGGAAGACGCGATCAAGATCACTCCGCCGATCGATCTGACGCTCGAATACGGCGTCGACTTCATCGACGACGACGAGCTGGTCGAGATCACGCCGAAGTCGGTGCGCCTGCGCAAGCGCTACCTGAAGGAGCATGAGCGCAAGCGCGCCTCGCGCGAAGGCGCGGGTTCCTGACGCGCATGCCGGGCATGAGCCATGCTCGCGCGGTCACGCTGATGGTGCTGGTGACGCTGCTGTGGAGCAGCGCGGGCGTCGTCAGCCGCCATCTCGAGGCCGCGCGCGGCTTCGAGGTGACCTTCTGGCGCAGCGCCTTCAATGCGCTGGCGCTGCTGGTGGCGCTGCCGCTGCTGCGCGGCGCGGGCCTGTGGCGCTCGCTGCGCGAGGGCGGGCGCGCCCTGTGGCTCTCCGGCCTGTGCTGGGCGGTGATGTTCACCGCCTTCATGTTCGCGCTGACGCTGACCTCGGTGGCCAACGTGCTGGTCACGATGGCCATCGGCCCGCTGATCACCGCGCTGTTCGCGCGCATCTTCCTGCAGCACCAGCTGCCGGCGCGCACCTGGGGCGCGATCGCGGTGGCGGGCGCCGGCATCGCCTGGATGTTCGGCGCCGAGCTGCAGACCGGCGCGGCCGCCGGCATGGGCGTCGCGCTGGCGGTGCCGCTGGCCGCAGCCGTCAACTTCACCGTGCTGCAGCATGTCTCGCACGGCAGCGGCGACCCGGACGAGGCGCTCGGCGGCGAGGCCGCGGCCACGCCCGACATGCTGCCGGCGGTGCTGATCGGCGGGCTGCTGTCGGCGCTGGTGACGCTGCCGTTGGCCTGGCCGCTGCAGGCCTCCTCGCATGACCTGATGCTGCTGGCCGGGCTGGGCGTGTTCCAGCTCGCGCTGCCCTGCCTGCTGGTGGTCGGCCTGACGGCCGTGCTGCCGGCGCCGGAGATCGCGCTGCTCGGTCTGCTCGAGGTGCTGTTCGGCGTGCTGTGGGCCTGGGTCGGCGCCGGTGAGGTGCCGGGGCCGGCCACGCTCAGCGGCGGCCTGCTGGTGCTGGGCGCGCTGGTCGGCAACGAGCTGCTGGCGCTGGCCGGTCGCCACCGCACCGGCCCGGCGCGCTGAGGCCGCCGCTGCCGTCCTGGGCCGGCATGGGGCTCAGGCCAGATCCTCGATCACGATCGCGCCGGCGCCCAGCAGCGCCATCGCCCGGCTCCAGTGGCGCGCCATGCGCTCGCTCAGGGCCGCCAGATCGACCGGCTGGCCCTGCTGCACCGCCCGCTGGGCCTTGAGCTGGGCTGTCCGGGCCAGCACCGCCAGCTGGCGCAGCGCATCGGCGGCCTGCAGCAGATGCGCGGAGCCGCTGTCCTCGCCCGAGAGCCAGCGCAGATGGATGGCCGCCAGCTCCGCGCTGGCACCGAGCCGCGCGATGCCGCAGTCCAGCCAGCGCCGGCAGCCCTCGACATTGCGCTGGCGCACCAGCGCATCGAGCTCGGCCTGGCTGCGGCGCTGCCAGCGGCGCAGCGGATGGCGGGTCGGAATCCGCTCCAGATGCCGCTCCAGCAGCTGCCGGGCCAGATGGCGCAGCGTCTCGGGCGGGCGGCGCACCAGCCCGCGCAGCTCGATCGCCGTGGCGCTCGGCGCCAGACTGCCATCGCCCTGCAGTCCGGCCTGCATCAGGCCGTCGAAATCCTCGTCCTGCAGGTGAAAGTAGCCGTCATGGTGGAAATAGCCCAGGCGGCGCTGCGTCGCATCGAAGTCGTTGACGATCAGCGGGGTGCGCCGGTGCTGGCGCCGGTAGTCCTGGCCGTCGGTATCGGGCAGCCACCAGGCGTCGGCCTCCAGCATCACCAGCCGGCCCGCGCCGAGCTGCTCGTGCAGATGGTCGGCCAGCGGCCGCCACAGCGTCAGCGCATGCGGCTCCAGCCCGTGCAGGCGGCGCAGATCCTCGGCCGGCGGGCGCGGCTCGCTCCACTGGTCATCGAGCCAGTCGATCGCCAGCACATGGCCCAGCACCGCATGCACATCGAGCCGCAGCGCCGCCAGCAGCGACAGCCAGGGATCGAGCGCACCGGCGCCCTGAGGCCACAGCCGCTGCCGGGTATCCAGCGGCACCGTGATGCCGTGTTCCAGCCCGTTGATCAGGCACAGGCGGGCGGCAGTGGCAGGCGGCGGAAGCATGATCGATGTTCTCCCTCAATGAGATTAATGTAACATCCAGTAATAAAATAACCGAAGTGTTGAATTGATCACGTTTGCGGATTCCTTGCGCAGCCAGGGCCGGCTGGGACCCGGCTGCGCCGACCTGGCCGAATCGCTGGACGACGGCTGGTGGTGGGGCAGCAGCGCGCCCGGGCAGTGGGACTCGCCGCAGACCGTGCTGCGGCTGTCGCAGGAGCCGCACTGGCATGCCTGCGACGGCCCGGTCGCGCCGATCGACACGCTGGTGCGCCGGCTGGATTCGGCGGCGCTGTCGGCGGTTCATGCCGGCGTGCGCGACTGGTGGCTGTGCCGGCCGCTGCCGGCCTGCGCCGATCGGCGCCGTCGCTGGCTGGAGCTGGACGGTCTGGCCGGGCGCCGGGCCGAGCTGTGGCTGCATCAGGTCGAGACCGGACACCAGCGCCTGCTGCTGCGCAGCGACAGCGCGCTGCTGCGCCACCGCGTCGAGCTGCCGACCGGCGCGGCCGACACCGTGCTCTGGCTGGTGCTGCGCGACGAGCCGGTGTCGGCGGTCGGGCTGTGGCGGTCGGTGCGCCGGGTGGGCGAGCGGCTGGCGGTCGATGCGCCGGCCCTGCGCGCGCGCCTGCTCGATGCGGACCGCGCCCGGCTGGCGCTGCGCCTGCGGGTGCATGAGCCGCTGCTGGGCCTGTCGATGGTGCTGCGCCATGCCGGCCGACGCTGGCAGGCGCCGATGGCGCTGGGGGCCGTGGCTGCAGGGCGGGGCGGCGGCCTGTGGCAGGGGCTGCTGGATGTCGAGGCGCCGGCGCTGTGGTGGCCGCATGCGCTCGGCGAGCCGGCCCTGCATGAGCTGGAGCTGCACGCGCTGCTGCCCGAGGGCGGGCGCCGGGTGCTGCCGCTGGGACGCATCGGCTGGCGCCGGATCGCGCATGACCGCCCGCGCGGGCGATTGATCATCAACGGCGTGCCGATGCCTGCACCGCTGCGCCGGACCCGCTGGGTGCCGGGCGCGCAGATGTCGGCCACCGAGGCCGCCGCTCAGGTCGCGCAGGCGCGCGCTGCAGGCATCGATCTGCTGGACATCGCGTCTGCAGGCGGGCCGGATGCCGACGAGGCGCTGCTCGATGCCTGCGATGCCCAGGGCCTGCTGATCGGCCATGGCCTGAGTCTGGACAGCGCCGCCGCGTCCGCCCAGCTGGCCCAGCAGCTGGCGCGCTGGCAGGCGCGTGCATCGCTGGCCTGTGTGCGGGTACCCGAGTCGGTGCCCGAATCGGTGATCACGCAGGTGATGCAGGCGCTGCCCGAGAGCCTGTGCCTGTCCGCGTGACCGTCCGGGCGTCGCCCGCTCATTTCAGGGTGAACCGTGCCGTGGCTGGTTTGCCACTGATCATCACCACCGCCACGGCCTTGGTGCCGGGGCCGACTTTGAAGGTGCCGGAGGCTTCCAGCCTGTCACCGACGGGCTTGAGTTCGGCTTCTTGCTTCTCGCCGCCGGACAGCAGCGTGACCTTGGCGCTGGCCTTGGACAGGTCGGCAGGCTTGCCGTGGTCGCGCAGATGCAGCTGGAGAACGGTGGCCTTGGCGACCAGTTCGTAGTCCATGTCCTTGACCTCGACCACGACACCGCCGTGCATCGGCTTGTGTTCGTGGGCATGGTCGTGCTTTTCGCCTGCGGCGTGGACGACGCCGGCAACCGCCAGGAGGTTGGAGGTGATGAGCATGTGCAGCTTCTTCATGGGTATCCTTTCAGTGAATGAGGGAAGCGATCGGGTTCAGAGCGCCTCGGCGTCCTGGTCGTCCATCAGCCGCTCGGCATCCTTGCGGCCGAAGAGCCAGAACATCGCGGGCGTGAGGAAGGTGTCGAGCAGCGTCGAGCTGATCAGGCCGGAGAAGATGACCACCGCCACCGGATGCAGCACTTCGGTGCCCGGCCGTTCGGCCTCGAACAGCAGCGGCGCCAGCGCGAAGGCCGTGACAAGCGCTGTCATCAGCACCGGGCTCAGGCGTTCCAGCGAGCCGCGCACGATCATCGGATGGTCGAAGTTCTCGCCCTCGAAGCGCATCAGGTTGATGTAGTGGCTGACCTTCAGGATGCCGTTGCGAACCGAGATGCCCGCCAGCGTGATGAAGCCGACCATGGCCGCCACCGACAGCGGCTGACCCGAGAGCCACAGCCCGATCACCGCACCGACCAGCGCCAGAGGAATGTTCACCATGATGAGCGCCGACAGCGTGGCGCTCTGGTAGCGGCTGTACAGCACAACGAACATCAGCGTCAGCGAGACGACGGACAGCACGCCGATCAGGCGCGAGGCCTCCTCCTGGGCCTGGAACTGGCCCCCCAGCGTGATGAACATGCCTTCGGGCAGCCGGGTCTCGGCGGTGACGCGCCGGATGTCGGTGACGATCTCCGACAGCGCGCGCCCGGAGGCGTTGGCTGACAGCACGATGCGCCGCTTGCCGTCGTCGCGGCTGATCTGGTTGGGGCCATCGCCGTCCTCGATCGAGGCCACCTTGGATAGCGGGATGCGGCCGCTGGGGGTCTCGATCAGGATCTGGCTCAGGCCGTCGAGCGAGCGTGCCGAGTCAGGCAGCTTGAGCACCAGTGCAAAGCGCCGTCCCCCCTCGACGATCTGCGTGATCTTCTCGCCCTCGACCAGGCTTTGCAGCGTGGCCAGCACCTGCGGCGCCGATACGCCGTACTGCGCCGCCGCGGCATAGTCGACCCGCACCTTGATCTGCGGCGCCAGCACCTGCTTCTCGATCTGCAGGTCGGCGATGCCGGGGATGGCGGCCAATCGTTGTCGTAGCGCATCGGCCTGGCCACGCAGGGTATCCATGTCTTCGCCGTAGATCTTGATCGCGACCTGCGAGCGCACGCCCGAGAGCATGTGGTCGATGCGGTGCGAGATGGGCTGCCCGACCTCGATGGCGGCAGGGAGGTTGGCCAGACGTGCACGGATGTCGGCGCGAACCTCGTCCATCGATCGTGTCAGCCGCTCGGCGGGCACGATGCCGACGTCCAGCTCGCTGACGTGCACACCCTCCGCGTGTTCATCGAGTTCGGCCCGACCGCTGCGCCGGCCCACATGTGTGACCTCGGGCACCTGGCTCACCAGCGTTTCGGCCTGCCGCGCCACCGCCGAACTCTCGGGCAAGGTCACGCCCGGGTTCAGTCGCAGGCCGACCAGCAGCGTGCCTTCGTTGAACGGCGGTAGGAAGGTCGTCGGGAAAAAGGGCACGGCGGCGGCAGCAGCCACCACCGCGACACCTGCGGTGGCGATGGCGGTGCGGGGCCGATCCAGCACCGCCTGCAGTCCGTTGCGATAGCGTGCCTTGAGCCACGCCAGCACCTGGGTGTCGCCGTGATCGAGGTTCTTCATGTGCGGCAGCAGGTAGTAGCTCAGCACCGGCGTCACCGTCACCGACACCAGCAGCGAGGCCAAGGTCGAGGCGATGAAGGCCACGCCCAGCGGCACGAACAACCGGCCTTCGATGCCCGGCAGCGCAAAGAGCGGCAGGAACACCAGCACGATGATCACGGTCGCGTACAGGATGCCCGAGCGTACCTCCATCGAAGCCTTGGCCACCAGCTGCAGCGGATTCAGGCGCTTGTTCGGATGCCGGGCGCGGTCCTCCTTCAGTCGGCGCAGGATGTTCTCCACGTCCACCACCGCGTCGTCCACCAGGCCGCCGATGGCGATGGCCAGGCCGCCCAGCGTCATGGTGTTGATCGACAGGCCGAAGTGCCGGAACACCAGCGCGGTGACGAAGATCGAGACGGGAATGGCCGTCAGTGCGATCACGGTCGGCCGCAGCGTGCCGAGGAAGAAGAACAGGACCACCGCGACGAAGACTGACGCGCCGATCAGCTTGCCCTGGAGCGTGGCGATCGAGGCCTCGATGAAGTTGGCCTGGCGGAAGGTGACACGCGGCGCCTCCATGCCGGCGGGCAGCGAGGCCTTCAGGTCTGTCAGCGCCTCCTCGAGGGTCCGGGTCAGCGCGATCGTGTCGGCGGTCGGCTGTTTCTGGATGCCCAGGATGACGGCGGGCTGGCCTTCGAAGCCGGCGTCGCCCCGCTTGACGGCCGCAGCGAAGGTCACCTCGGCCATCTGCCGCAGCAGAATCACCTGCCCCTGGTTCGTGGCGACCACGAGATTCTTGAGGTCCTCCAGACGCGATGTGCGGCCCAGATGGCGAATCAGGTACTCGCGGCCGTTCAGTTCGAGGAAGCCGCCGGAGGTGTTGGCCGAGAAGCCCCGGAGCGCGGCCTCGAGCTGATCGTGCGATATGCCCAGTTCGGCCATGCGCACCGTGTCGGGCTGCACCTGGAACTGGCGCACCTCACCCCCGATCGGGATGACCTGGGCCACGCCGGGCACCGAAAGCAGCCGGGGGCGCAGCACCCAGTCGGCGTACTCGCGCACGGCCATCGGGCTGATCTTCTGCGGATCGACCGGAATGGCGATCTGCATGATCTCGCCCATGATCGAGCTGATCGGGCCCATGCGCGGCACGACGCCTTCGGCCAGGACTTCCTCCATCGAGGCCAGCCGCTCGGCGACGAGCTGGCGGGCGCGGAAGATGTCGGTGCTCCAGTCGAAGGTGACATAGAGAAAGGACAGGCCGGCCGACGAAGTGGAGCGCACCGACTCGACGCCGGGCAGCCCGTTCATCGTCGTCTCGAGCGGGAAGGTGATGAGCTGTTCGACCTCCTCGGCGGCCATGCCGCCGGCCTCGGTCATGATCGTGACGGTCGGCTTGTTGAGGTCAGGGAACACGTCGACCGGTGTTTGCGACAGGGTGAAGGCGCCATAGGCCATTAGCACGACGCTGGTGATGATCACCAGCAGCCGGTTGGTCAGGCTGTTGTCGAGGAGCCACTTGAACATTGCGGCTCCTGTCAGCGGATCTGGTTGATCAGCGTGGCGCCTTGCGTGGCCACCCGCTCACTCGGCTTCAGGCCCGAGGTGACGGTGACGTTCACGCCGTCCAGCGGTTCGACCGTCACGGCGCGGGGCGCGAAGTGCTCCGGCGAGGTCTTCACCCAGACGATGGCCTGGTTGGCCGGATTCCTCATCAGCGAGCTCACCGGCACCGCGATGCCTTTCACCGGGGCATTGCCGTGCACGAAGACACGAACCGGCTGACCTACCGCCAGTGCAGCCAGGGCCTGGCCCTCTGCACGGAAAGCCAGGGGCTGGGCCTGCTCGCGCAGACTGCGGGCGGCGCCTATGAAGGTCAGTGGCACACGTTCGTTGCCGACGGTCAGGCTGGCGCTGCTGATGCCGCGGGCCAGCGCGGTGTCGAACGTGAGGGCCTCGATGCGCAGCCGTGTCGGATCGACGATCTCGAAGACCCGCTCGCGTGCATCGACGACCTGGCCAGCCACCGCGTTGGCGGATGCCACCACGCCAGAGACGGGGGCGACGAGGGTTTCGCGCGATGCCAGCCCGGTGCCCACGGCGGTGATGCGCTCGCCCAGGCTCTGGGCCTCGCTCTCGGCGGCCTCGATGTCCTTGCGCGGCACGGTGTCCGCCAGTTCCTTCAGTCGCGCGACACGCTTGTCGGCGAGCGTCTTGGCGGCCCGCAGCTCGGCCAGTTGCGCGGCCTGGTTCGAGCGCTCGATCGGCGCGGCCGAGGGCACGACATAGGCCAGCACCTCGCCTTTGCGCACGGTCTGGCCGGGTTCAGGCAGGCCGCGCGGGCCGGGCTCGAGGCGGCCGGCATTCAGCGCCTGCACCAGGCCTCCGGCGTTCGGATCCATCACGACCTTGCCGTTCAGCTCGAACGAGCGGGGCTGTTCGCCAGCCTCGGCGACCTGGGTGCGCACACCGAGCTGGCGTTGCGCGGGCTTGGGCAGAAAGACGCTGCCATCGGGCAGGCGCTGCGGGCCGTTGGTGCGGGCGGCGGCGGGCGCGTCGCCATGGTCGTGGCCTTCGCCTGCCCGCACGGGTCCGGCCAGGCCGAAAGACAGCACGAGGGCCGCGGCAATGAGGGGGCAGCTCGGCTTCATGCAGCGGCTCCGACACGGGTTTGACGACGGGCGAGCAGACGGCGGCCGATGAAGGCCAGCGCGATCAGCGCGGCCACCGCAGCGGCGGCCCAGCCGGCGTAGGCCTTCGCGCCACGGGCTGGCACGGTGGGCGCGGCATGGGCCTCTTCGTGAATGTCGAGCTCACCGACGAGCAGGTCGACCTCGTTGCCGGCGGTCACGCTGGCGGTGATCGGCAGCACGCCCGCCTGGGGCGCGGCCGGGAGCGTCACCTCGTAGAGGTCTTCATGCTGGGAGGCCTGGAGCTGGGTGTCGCCGATGTCCAGCTCGATCACGGCATCGTCGACCGGGCTGTTGTCGGTGGTGCGATCCAGATACAGCGTGATCCGCTTGCCGTCGACGATGCCGACCAGTTCGAAGGTTTCGGAGGCGGCCGTGAAGCGCGGCAGCGCCGGGCCGTGAGCCACGGGTGCTGCCTCGCCGTGGTCATGGCCCTCGCCCGCGTGAACGGCGGGCGACCCCCCGAGGGCCACCGCGGCCATCAGCGTGGCGGTGAAGAAAGTGCGTCTCATATAGAGGAGGGATGAAGGGATGAGGTGCTCGGCAAGGAGTTCATTACGGCAGCAGGCCCAGAACCTGCCGCCAGGCGGAGATTGCGGCGGCCAGTTCGATGTGGCTGCGGGCGGCCTGGCGTTCGGCCTCGGTGGCTTCCGCCTCGATGCGCAGCCGCGTCGGCAGGTCGGTCTCGCCGAGGCGGAACGACTTCTCGAAGAAGCCGCGTGTCTCTCGGCCCAGTGCGGCGCGGCGCTCGGCCGCCGCCCGCTGCAGTCGCGCCGCATCGACCCGTGCCTGTGCCGCAGTGCTCTCTGATTGCAGACGAAGGCGGTCGAGTTCCAGCTGGGCTTGTGCTTCGAGGGCGTCGGCTTGCGCGCTCGCGACACGGCTGTCGTGGCGAGGGCCTCCACCGAAAGGGATGCGCACCGCCAGCGTCACGGTCTGTCCATAGCGCTCGCCTGCCGCACCCCGATCGCGTGTGGTCGTCAGCGTCAACTCAGGATTGGCCCGGGACTGGGTGCGGGCCAAGGCCACTGCCCGCTCCGCCACGGTGAATCGGTCCTGCCACTCCGCCAGCGCCGGGTGCGCGGTGGCCTGTGCCGTCATGGGCTCCCGTTCGGTGGCGGCGTCGACCGCAGGCCGTACATTCGGCGTCGTCCCGGACAGCGCCTTGATCTGCTGAAGGGCCACGCTGAGGGCGGTCTCCGCTTGCGCCGCAGCGGCTTCAGCGCTGGCCACGGCGCCGTCGGCCTGGTGCTGATCGGCACGAGCGAGGTCACCGGCCCGGGTGCGGCGCGCGACATCGGCCGCGATGCGGCGTGCGCTGTCCAACTGGCCTCGGGCGGTTTCGGCGTCCACGCCGGTGCTCAGCCAGTTCCACCAGGCCTCGCGCAGGCTGGCGGCCAGCCGCATGCGTGCGGCGTCGACACGGCTCTGCAAGGCCGCCGCTTCCGCATCGGCCAGCGCTGCACTGGCAGCACGTTCGCCCGGCAGCCACAAGGGAACGGTCATTCCGATCTCCAGCGCTCGGGCACCGCCGTTGCGGGTGAGGCGATCGGTCTCGTGGCTGGCTTCGAACGCGGGAGGGTCTGGCGTCCAGGCCTCGGCTGCGCGGCGCTGCGCCCGCATGGCGTCGTGCCGCCTCTGCAGCGCCTGCGCCTCGGGCTGGCGCGACCAGGCGGCCTCGAACAGGTCTTTGAGGCTCGGCGTGGTGAGGGCCGCCGGGGCCGCCTCAGCGGGTGCTTGGGCCGAGGCGCCAGGGGAGGCGGCGCACAGAATGGCGGCCAAGCTGGCCGCCAGCAGGGTGTGCCGCACAGGGGTCGTTGTTCGTGCTGTCGGAGGCATCCGAGGTTCCAGTCAGTGTTCAAGGGGACGCGACAGACCGGCGAGCAGCGGCTAGGCGGTCGCACCGACCCGGACGGGATTGCGCTGGAAGCTTGATCCGCCTCGCTTGAACCCGCCTCGCCGATCAGGCGAGGTGTGCTCGCTGCGGGCGTCTGGAGGGATGACGCGGGCTCAGCGGCGATTGGCGGGGTTGCGCCCCACGTCGGCGATGGTGTCCTGCGTGGCGAAGCCTGCGGGGGCGATCTTCGCCAGATCGACACCACGCCGATCCAGGCCGCTGAACGTCCACGCGAATTGCTGGCCCGTGGCGTTGCGGAAAACGACCGTCTCGCCGTAGGCGATGTTCGGCCGGGTCGTCTGAGTCAGATCGACGACACGTGTGGTGCTTGATGCGGTGGCCGGCTGACCGTGGAGGGACTGGCCGTTGCGGAAGGTGTCGCCGGCGGCGAAGCCGACGGCGGGAACTGTCGCCACGATCAGAAGGGCGGTGCGAACAAGGCGGGATGATGCGTGCATGAGATCCTCTTTGTGGCGCAGGCTGCAGCCGGGTGGCGCTGAATGCCTGACGACATGGAAGAGGAATCTAAGGTTCGACGTAGAACAGTTCAGGAACCGGTCGATGACAGTTCTGTCATCTTGACCCGGGCAGGATCAGCCCGATGGCCGTGATCCCCTGGCTCGACTCGGCCAGGACCGTTCCGCCGTGCATGCGGGCAATCGCGGCCACGATGGCCAAGCCCAGGCCGTGGTTGTGTTCACCACCGGCGCGTGCCGGATCAACCCGGTAGAACCGGTTGAACAGAGCGGGCAGATGTTCACCGGGGATGGTCTCGCCTCGGTTCACCACCTTGATCGCCACCCCGTGGTCGCAGACATCGATCCGGATGCTCACGCAGCTGCCCGCTTCGGCATGTCGCGTGGCGTTGCCGATCAGGTTCGACAGCGCACGCTGCAGCAGGCGAACGTCGATCTCGCCACAGGCATCCCCTTTGATTTCCCAGCGCAGGCCGGCTTCGTCCAGCGCCGCGTCATGCAGATCGACCACCGTACCCACGACCTTGGCCAGGCTGGGCACCGGCTCGCGACGTGCCGTTGCGCCCCGGTCCGCCTGGGAAAGGAAGAGCATGTCCTGGATGATCAGCGCCATGCGCTGCAAGTCCTCGAGCTGGCCACCGAGGACTTCGCGCAGCGATTCGGCATCACGTGTCTTGCGCAGCGCGACTTCGGTGCCTCCGATCAGTGTGGTCAGCGGTGTGAACAGCTCATGCGCCACATCGGCGTTGAACGCCTCGAGCTGCGCATAGGCCCGGTGCAGCCGCGCCAGCAGATCGTTCACATGAGCCACGAGCGGAGCCAGCTCCTTTGGCTGTGCCGAGCCGTCCAGGCGGTGGTGCAGCGTGTCCGCTGCCAGGACTTGAATCTGCACGGCCAGTTCTCGTACAGGGCGCAGACCGAACTGCACCAGCGCAAACCCACCCGCAGCGATCACGATCGATCCAGCCATCGCTGCCGCAATCAAGGTGTGTGCCAAGCGTGACAGCACCCGCTCGTCGTCGCGTGCGTACAGGGCCAATGTGGCCTGTACAGGGCCGGTGGCGGTGTGGACCGCGAACCGCGAGACATGGGTCGGGTGATCCGTGGTGGCTGGTGTTCCTGCGTAGAGCGTTTGACCCTGGGCATCGACCAGCACCAACGTCAGGTCCTGCCGGCCGATCATCGCATCGTCGAGCTTGTGGAGCAGGACAGCGTGTTCCAGCGTGGCGGCCTCGTCGATCAGGTGGCGAACCTGCAGTTCCTTCTTGCGCAGCGTATCCACCTGACGATCCACGAAGCTCAGTGCCGTGGCGGAGTAGACCCCCAGGCAGGTCAGCGCCAGGCCGGCCAGGGCCAGAAGCGCAAGCCAGCGGGCCAGTCGATGACCCAGTGCCCCCGCGTGCTGCCGGCTCATGCTTTTCGATCTTCCAGCACGTAGCCCATGCCACGCACGGTATGCAGCAGGGGGTGATCGAAGGGCTTGTCCAGCTTGCCACGCAGGCGTCGAACAGCGACGTCGATCACGTTCGTGCCGTGGTCGAAGTTGACATCCCACACCTGCTCGGCAATTTCGGTTCTGGAGAGCACTTCGCCTTGGCGACGGATGAGCAGCGTGAGCAGCTGGAATTCCTTGGCAGAGAGTTCGAGGCGCTGGCCGGCGCGTGTTGCCCGGCGCCGCGCCATGTCCACATGCAGCTCACCGAGCGACAGGGTCAGGGCACTGCCTTGCACAGGCGTGCTGCGGGCCGTGCGTCGGAGCAGCACCTCGATGCGGGCCACCAGCTCGGAAAACGCAAACGGCTTGACCAGGTAGTCATCCGCACCCGCCTTCAGGCCTTGAACCCGATCTTCGACGCGGTGACGCGCTGTCAGCATGATGACCGGGGTCTGCTTGCTCGGGCGCAGCGCTGCGAGCAGGCTTAAGCCGTCGATGCCGGGAAGCATCGAGTCCAGCACGATCAGGTCGTGGCGGCCTTCCAGGGCCAGGTGCAGTCCGTCGATGCCGTTGCTGGCCACCTCGACGACATGGCCTTCTTCAACCAGCCCCTTGCGCAGATAGCCCGCAAGCTTGGCCTCATCCTCTACGATCAGCAGCTTCATGCATTCTTCTTGTTCAGGATGCGCGCGAGTGGTGTCCAGTCGGGCAGGGTCGATGTTGTGTCCGGTGCTTGGGGCCGCCTGGATGGCCGCGTTGAATGCGCCACCAAGCGGTCCGCAGTGTACAGACGGCAAGGATCGGCTGGACGCGCTGCCCATTTAGCGTGAACGGCGAAGTTCAGGCTGGGCAAGGATCGGTCAGAATCGCGCTCCCGCCGGGCTCGTCTTTCCGGCCCCGTCTTCCCGGCCCACCGGGCCCCTGCCGATGTCCGAACCGATTCTTGCCGCAGCGCCTGCCGCCGCTCCGCTGTCCCCCTGGCGCCTGTCCGTCGCGCCGATGCTGGACTGGACCGACCGTCACTGCCGCCATTTCCACCGCCTGCTGACCCGCCGCACCCGGCTCTACACCGAGATGGTCACCACCGGCGCGCTGCTGCACGGCGACCAGTCGCGCCATCTCGACTTCGGCGAGATCGAGCATCCGGTGGCGCTGCAGCTCGGCGGCAGCGAGCCGGCCGACCTGGCCGCCTGCGCGCGGCTGGCGGCGACATGGGGCTATGACGAGGTCAACCTGAACTGCGGCTGCCCGAGCGAGCGGGTGCAGCGCGGCGCCTTCGGCGCCTGCCTGATGGCCGAGCCGGCCACGGTGGCCGACGGCGTGCGCGCGATGCGCGATGCGGTCGATCTGCCGATCACGGTCAAGCACCGCATCGGCATCGACCGCATCGAGTCCTACGATTTCGTGCGCGACTTCGTGGGGCAGATCGCCGAGGCCGGCTGCGAGGTCTTCATCGTGCACGCGCGCAATGCCTGGCTGAAAGGCCTGAGTCCGAAGGAGAACCGCGAGATTCCGCCGCTGCGCCATGAATGGGTCTGGCAGCTCAAGCGCGACTTTCCCGCACTGACCATCGTCATCAACGGCGGCATCCGCGACGACGACGAGATCGCGCAGCATCTGGCCCATGTCGACGGGGTGATGGTCGGCCGGCAGGCCTATCACGAGCCCTGGCAGATGGCCGGCTGGGATGCGCGATTCTTCGGCGAGCCGGGGCCGGCGGCCTCGCGCGAGGCGGTCGAATCGGCCTGGATCGAATATCTGGACGGCGTCCAGGCGGGTGGCCGACCCTGGCCGACCGCGATGCGCCATGCGCTCGGGCTGTGGAATGGCCAGCGTGGTGCCCGGATCTGGCGCCAGTTCTGGTCCGATCACCGCCACCGCGAGGCTCGCCCCTCCGAACTGGCCCGCCGATTTCATGATCTGGCCCGTCAGGCGGGTTCGGCATCGAATTGACCCGGCGCATCGCCAGGAACAGAGGAAGGAAAGCCGCGACATTTCACGCGACTCCAGGGAATCCCGGGTGCGGTGCCCGGGAATTCAAGCCTGAAATATTTCCGTACCTGCGGGCAATTCGGGCATACTCCGCGCCGAGCATGTGCTCGAACGCCTTGGAATGCCTCTGCCATGACGACTCTCCAGGACCTGCGCGCCAAGCAGGAAGAACTGCGCAAGCAGCAGGAAGAAATTGCCCGCTCCATCGAGGAATTCCGCTCCTCGCAGCGCGCCGGCGTGATCGCCGAGATCAAGGCCATGATGGCCCAGCATGGTCTGACGGTGTCCGATCTGGAAACCCCGGCCGGCCGGGGCAGCCGAGCCGCCGCCGAGGGCAAGACCCGCGAGCCGTCCAAGGTCGCGATCAAGTACCGCGATGCCGAGACCGGCTCGACCTGGACCGGCCGTGGCCTGAAGCCGCGCTGGCTGACCAGCGCGCTGGAAGCCGGCCGCTCGCTCGAGGAATTCCTGGTCGAGGCGCCCGCCGCCGAGTGAGCGCGAGCGACATGACGTCGCCTGCCACGGCCTGCTGATCAGGTGCATCGATGCGCTGGCGTTTTCTTCATGCAGCGGATCTGCATCTCGACAGTCCGCTGCGCGGGCTGGACCGACATGAAGGCGCGCCGGTCGAACCGCTGCGCTCGGCCACCCGGCGTGCGCTGATCGCCCTGGTCGATCTGGCGATCGAGCGCGAGGTCCAGGCGCTGCTGATCGCCGGCGATCTCTATGACGGCGACTGGGATGATTTCCGCACCGGGCTGTTTTTTCACCAGCAGATGAACCGGCTGGCCAGCCGGGATATCCGGGTGTTCATCGTCCGGGGAAATCATGATGCGGAAAGTCGCATCACCCGGCAATTGCCGCCGATGGCGCATGTGCATGTCTTCGAATCCCGGCGCGGCGGCACCGTCGATCTGCCGGATTCGGGGGTGGCGGTCCATGGCCGCAGCTTCTCGAAGCCTGCGGTGACCGAGGATCTGCTGCCCGGATATCCGCCGCCCGTGCCCGGGCGATTCAATATCGGGCTGCTGCACACCAGCCTGACCGGCAATCCGGACCATGATCCGTATGCGCCGACCACCGAAGCCCGCCTGATTGCAACCGGTTACGACTACTGGGCCTTGGGACATATCCATCAGCGTCAGGTGGTCCGGGAATCCTCGCCTTGCATCGTGTATCCCGGCAATCTCCAGGGCCGGCATGCCCGCGAGACCGGCCCGAAAGGCTGCGAGCTGGTCGAGATCGAGCACGGGCGCATCGTGCGCCATGAGCCGGTGGTGCTCGATGTGCTGCGCTGGCACCGGCTCGAGCTGGACCTGGGCGGCATCGACGATCTGGAAGCGCTGGCGCAGCGCATCGATCCGGCCTTCGAGGCCTTGCTGGCCGGCGAGGCCGGGCCGGGGCGCGGGGTCGGTGTCGACGCGGGCGCGGCCTCGCGCCTGCACTGCGTGCGTGTGGTGCTGCGCGGCAGAAGCCGGCTGCACGGCGCCGAGGCCGCACAGCCGGGCCTGCTGGAGGCCGCCGTGCGCGCCCAGGCGCTGCAGCAGGCCGGGCGGCTGTGGATCGAGCAGGTCCGCGTCGAGCTGGCCTCGCCGCTGGACCGGGGCGCGCTGGCTGCGCGCGACGATGCGCTCGGCGAGGTGCTGCGCGAGGTCGACCGGCTGCTGGCCGATCCGCAGGCGCTGCGCACCTGGGCCGAGGCGGCGCTCGGGGCCGGCGCGAATCTTCCCGCCGAACTGGCCGATCTGCGCCCGGAGCGCCTTGACGAGGCGAGCTGGCGCGCGCTGCTGCTCGATGCCGAGGCGATGGTGCTGGCGCAGTTGGGCCGCGATCTGACGACATGAGGCGGCGGTGAGACTGCGCCGACTGCATCTGCAGGCCTTCGGGCCGTTCACCGACCGCTGGATCGACTTCGGCCCCGGCCTGACGCTGCTGGCCGGTCCGAACGAGGCCGGCAAGTCCTCGATGCTGCGGGCGCTGACGGCGCTGCGTTTCGGCATCGAGCATCGCAGCACCGACAACTTCGTGCACGAGCATGCACGCATGGCGCTCGGCGCGGTGGTGCTCGACCGCGAGGGGCGCGAGCTGCAGCTGCTGCGGCGCAAGGGCCGCGAGCCGACGCTGTCCGTCGTGGCGCCCGCCGGCGGCAGTCTGCCGGCCTCGGCCGACCTGGAGCTGCAGCTCACCGGCGGCCTGAAGCGCGCCGACCACGATCTGATGTTCGCGCTCGATCACCAGCGCCTGCGTGCCGGCGGCGAGCAGCTGCTGGCCGGGCAGGGCGAGATCGGTGCGGCGCTGTTCGAGGCCAGCGCCGGCGTGCACAGCCTGCGCACGGTGCTGGACCGCCTCGACCAGCAGGCGCGCTCGCGCCTGGTGCCGCGCGGCAGCACCGGCAGCGTCAACATCGCGCTGCGCCGCCACCGCGAGCAGCATGAGGCGCTGCGTGCCGCGCAGCTGCGCCCGGCCGAATGGGCCGCGCTGCGCCAGCGTGCCGACGAGACGCAGGCTGCGCTGGAGCGTGCCCGCGAGAACCGCGCCGCGGCTGATCTGGCGCTGCGTGACCTGCGCGAGCGCATCGCGGTGGCGCCGCTGCTGCGCACGCTCGACGACACCCGCGCCGAGCTGGCCGCGCTGTCGCTGCTGCCGCCGCCCGACGAGGATCTGCCGCGCCAGCGCATCGCGCTGCAGACCCGCGAGCATGAGCTGCAGACCGCCCGCGCCGCGCAGCAGGCGCTGCGTGCCCGGCTCGACGAGCAGCTGCAGGCGCTGCCGGCGGGCACGCCGCGCTGGCTCGAGCAGGCCGCCGGCATCGACCGCCTGGTCGCCGCCGCCGACGGCCTGGAGGCGGCGCGGCTGCAGTGCCGCGAGCTCGAGCAGCAAGGGCAGGCGCTGGATCGGCAGCTCGAGGCGGCCGCGCAGGCGCTCGAGCCGGGCGCGGGTGCAAATGCAGGTGCGCCGGCGCTGCTGGCGCGGCGCCCCGACGCGGCCTGGCAGGCGCGCATGGAAGCCGCCACCGCGCAGCTGCAGGAGCAGACGCGCGCCCTGGCCCAGCATCTTGATGATCTGGCGGCCGAGCCGGGGGGCGAGGCGCGGCCGGCCGATCTGACCGAGCCGCCGGCCGCGCTGGCCGCGCAGGTGCAGGCGCTGCAGCAGCGCTGCGACCGGCTGGCGCCGGAGGTGGCGCTTCTGGCTGGTCGCGAGGCGCTGGAGCGCCAGCGTGCCGAGCGTCACGAGATGCTGCAGCGCACCGCGCTGCAGCTCGGCGGCGCGGCGATGGCGAGCCGGGCGCTGACCGCATGTCCGCGCCTGGAGGCCGACATCGACCAGGCGCTGCGCGAGCGCGAGGCCGCGGTCACCCGCCTGGCCGCGCTGGCACAGCGCATCGACCAGATCGACGAGGCGCGGCGCGGTCGTGCGGCCGAGCGCGCCCAGCTGCTGGCCGCCGGCGCAGTGCCGACCGATGACGACATTGCCGAGGCGCGCCGGGTGCGCGACGCGCTGTGGCGGAGGCTGACCGACGGCCCGGCGGCGCCTTCGACCGAGGACCGGGCGCTGTTCGCGCAGCTGCTCGACCATGCCGACCGCCTGGCGGACGGCCGCAGCCGCGACGGCGAGCGTGCGGCCCGGCTGCAGGCGCTGCAGCGCTCGCTGGCCGAACTGGACGAGGACCGGGCGGTGCTGGACATGCAGCGGCAGGCGCTGCAGCGCGATCTCGAGCGCCAGAACCGCATCTGGGACGAGACGCTGGCCGAGGCCGGCCTGCCGCGGCTGGCGCCGCAGGCGCTGCGCGAATGGCAGCAGCACCAGGCGCGCCACCTCGAGGCGGTGCAGGCGCTGCAGTCGGTCGACGAGGCGCTGCAGGCGCTCGACCGCCGGGTGCAGGCCGCCGCGGCCGAGCTGCGTGAGGCGCTGGGCCCGATGCCGGCCGGCGTCGCACCGGACGATGCGGCCGCGCTGCTGGGCCAGGCGCGTGCGCGGCTGCAGGAACTGCGCGAGCGGCAGACCGCGCTGGAGGCGCAGCGCAGCGCGCATCAGGCGGCGCAGCAGCGCCTGGAGCGGCTGGCGCGCCAGACCGCCCAGCGCCGTGCCGCCGAGCGCCAGGCGCATGCGGCGCTGCAGGCCCTGCTCGACGAGGACGGCCGTGGCGTGGTGCTGCCCGAGGACGCGCTGCAGGCGCTGGCGCTCGCGAATGCGCGCCGCCAGGCGGGCGAGCGGCTGCGCACGCTGGCCGAGCAGCGTGAACTGCAGCGCCAGCGCCTGGCGCAGGCGCGGCTGGTCGAGACCGATCTGCAGGAGCGCGCCGCCGTGCTGGCTGCGGCGCTGGCCGAGCCGGCGCCGGCCGGCGAGGCGCTGCGCGGCTGGATCGACCGGCTCGCGGCCCGGCTGGGCGAGGCGCGTGCGGTCGAGGGCGAGCGCGCCCGGCTGCAGCAGCAGCGCCAGCAGGCCGACGAGCGCCTGGCCGCCGACAGTGCGGCGCTGGCTGCGGTGCAGGCGCAGCTGGGGCGGCTGTGCGAGCGCGCCGGCGTGGCCTCGCCCGAGCTGCTGCCGCAGCGCGAGGCCCAGTGGCAGCAGCAGCGCGAGGCCGTGCTGCGCCTGGCGCGCACCGGCGCGATGCTGGCCGAGGCCTCGCGCGACGACGAGGCCGGCCTGCGCGCCCGTCTGGCCGGCGCCTCGCCGGCGCACGAGACCGGTGCCGGGAGCGGGACCGACGATCCTGCCCAGGCGGTGCTCCGGCTCGAGCGCCGGCTGGCCGAGGCCGACGAGGCGCTCGAGCAGGCGCGAGCGGCCGACGAGCTGGCGCGGCGTGCGCTCGACGCGATCGACGGCGACGACCGCGCGGTGCAGGCGCGCGAAGGGCTGGAGCAGGCCGCCGCCACGGTGCGCGCCGAGCTGCCGCACTGGATGCGCGCGCGGCTGGCGCATGCGCTGCTGGCGCAGTCGATGCAGCGCTTTCGCGAGCGCAGCCAGGGGCCGATGCTCGGTGCCGCCTCCACGCTGTTCGCGGCGATGACTGGCGGCGAGTTCGAGCGGCTCGAGACCGAGGCCGGCGACGACGCCGGCGGGCCTGCGGTGCTGCAGGCACGCCGGCGCGGCGGCCGCGCCATCGGCGTCGAGGCGATGAGCGAGGGCACGCGCGACCAGCTCCACCTGGCGCTGCGGCTGGCGGCGCTGGCGCAGCAGCGCGCGCGCGGCCTGCTGCTGCCGATGGTGCTCGACGATGTGCTGATGACCTCGGACGACGGCCGGGCGCTGCGGGTGCTTCAGGCGCTGGCCGAGGCCTGCGAGGGCGATGGCGGGCAGATCATCGTCTTCACCCACCACCTCCATCTGCTGGAACCCGCACGCCGGACGCTCGGAGCGACGCGGCTGCACGCCGTCGCGCTGTGAGCGCCTCGGCCGAAGGCCGGGGCACCTCGACGCACCAGCCGGGCCGGTGGCCGTCCTGCTCGCCCTTGTGCACATAGCCCAGCGCGTTGCAGACGATGCGGCAGCCCGCGCGCGTCACGTCGACCGGGCAGTGCAGGTGGCCGTGGATCCACAGGTCGGCCAGCGGCAGCAGCTCGTCGAGCGTGTTGCAGAAGCCCGCGGTGCCCGGAACCATGCCGTAGCGCGGGTCGGCGCTGTCGAGCGTCGGCGCGAAATGGCTGACCACCACCGTCGGGCCGTCATGCGGCTCGCACAGTGCGGCGCGCAGCCAGCGCTGGCAGTCCAGCGCCATCCCGCGCAGCTCGGCGGCCATCACCAGCCGGCCCTCGCGCAGCGTGGTGTTGCGGCTGAGGTACCAGTCGGCGGCGCGCAGCGCCTTGTCCAGATGGCCGAGCGCGGCGAAGTCGCTCCACAGCGTCGTGCCGATGAAGCGCACGCCGTCGATCACCCGGATGCGCCGGTCCAGCCACTCGATGCCCAGCCGCGCGCACAGCGCCTGCAGCCGCGGGCCGGTGGCGTCATGGTCCAGGCCGTCGTACTCGTGGTTGCCCGGCACGAACAGCACCCGCGACCAGCCGGGGCGCGGCGCGAAGCGGCCCAGGCCGAAATCGTCGCCCTGCAGGCGCGAGCCGCGCTGGTAGGAGCCGATGTCGCCGGCCAGCACCAGCAGGTCGGCGTCCGGTGCCGGCGCAGCCGTCCAGTCCGGCTGGGTCTCGAGATGAAGGTCGGAGAGGATCTGCAGGCGCATCCGGCCAGTCTAGCGGCCGGCCTGCAAGCCTGTCAGCCGAAGCGGTACTCGATCCAGTCGTGACGCGGCACGCCCGGACGCAGCCAGGCATCGGGCTGGCCGGTGTCGTCGCGGCCCAGGCTGTCGGGCAGCCAGCCGGGCTCGAGCGCCAGGCCGGCGCAGGGCGGCGCCAGCGCGCGGCCGTCGTAGAACTGCAGCGCCGGCATCGAGGTGGCGATGCTCATCGCCAGCCGGCCGTCGGCCGACACCAGCCGCGCGGCCTCCTGCGCGTGGCCGGCGGCCAGCCGCCAGCCGTGGTCGTAGCCGCCGGCCGCCGCCAGGGCCGGATGGGTCGCGAAAGGCCGGGCGTCGGCAGCGCGGAGCCGGCGCAGATCCATCGGGTCGTCGGCGCGGATCTCGCCGTCCAGCGCCACCGGCGGGCCGGTCGGGATCAGCGCGGCATCCACCGGCATCCAGGCGTCGGCATGCAGGCGCAGGCGCTGCGCACGCGCGTCGCCGGGGGTGCCGACGCCATCGAGGTTGAAGTAGGCGTGGTTCGTCATCGCCAGCGGCGTGGGCGCGTCGGCGCAGGCCTCGAAGTCGATGCGCAGCCGCCGCCCCGGATGCAGGCGGTAGCGCACCCGCACCTCGACCGCGCCGGGAAATCCCTGGTCGCCGTCGGGCGAATGCAGCGCGAAGACGGCCTGGTCGGCGGTCTGCGCCTCGACGCGCCAGAGGCGGTGGCTCCAGCCGTCCGGGCCGCCGTGAAGCTGGTGGACGGAGCCGGCGGGGTGCGGCACCAGCGGCCAGGTGCGGCCGTCGCGGCGCAGCACCGCACCGGCGATGCGGTTGGCCCAGCGCCCGACGGTGGCGCCGGCGTAGCAGGCCAGGCGCTGAGCATCCTCGGGGTCCGTGCCGCCGGCGAGCACCTCGCGCGGCTGCGCCTCGCCGTCGACCGGCACCCGGCACGACAGCCAGGACGCGCCCCGCGGGCTCAGCGCGATCTCCAGGCCGTCGGGGCCGTGCAGGCACAGCAGGGGCGGCTTCATGGCAGGACGCCGCTGCCGTCGGCGGCATGGCTGATCCAGATCGCCGGCGGCTCGCCCTCGGGCGAGCGGTAGCCGGCCTCGATCGCGGCGCGAACCGCGTCCACCTGCGCGTCGGGCAGCACCGCGACGATGCAGCCGCCGAAGCCGCCGCCGGTCATGCGGGCGCCGCCCTGCGGTCCGATCGCGCCCTGGGCGATCTCGACCAGGCGGTCGATGGCCGGGTGGGTGATCTCGAAGTCGTCGCGCATCGAGACGTGCGAGGCGGCCATCAGCTCGCCCAGGCGCTTCAGGTCGCCGGCCTGCAGCGCCTGGGCCGCGGCCAGCGTGCGCGCGTTCTCGGTGACGATGTGGCGGGCGCGGCGGAAGACGAGCGGATCGAGCCCGGCGGCGTCCTGCCGCAGCCGCGTCTCGTCGACATCGCGCAGCGCCGGCACGCGGTAGTGCGCGGCCGCGGCCTCGCACTGCTGGCGCCGGGTGTTGTACTCGCTGTCGACCAGGCCGCGGCGCACCCGGGAGTGCACGATCATCACCGCCACGCCCGCGGGCATCGGCACCGCACGGCGCTGCGCCAGATGGCGGCAGTCGATCAGCAGCGCGTGGCCGGCCTGGCCGCAGGCGGAGATCATCTGGTCCATGATCCCGCAGTTGACGCCGACGAAGCGGTTCTCGGCGCGCTGCGCCAGCACCGCCAGGTCGACCGCCGACAGCAGCGCATCGTCCAGGCCGCCGAGCTGGCGCCAGACCTGGCCGACCGCCACCTCCAGCGCCGCCGAGGACGACAGGCCGGCGCCCTGCGGCACATTGCCGGCGATCGCCAGATCCGCGCCCGCCAGCTGCAGGCCGTGCGTCGCGAGGTGCTCGCGAAGCGTGCGCACCGTGCCGCGCACATAGTCGCTCCACTGCTGCGTGGGGTGGTGCGCGATGTCGCCGTCGAGGTCGATCTCGTCGGTCTCGCCGTGCAGGTCGGCGGCGACGACCCGCAGCCGCCGGTCCGGGCGCCGCCGCACCGCGATGACGGTGCGGTAGTCGATCGCGCAGGGCAGCACGAAGCCGTCGTTGTAGTCGGTGTGCTCGCCGATCAGGTTGACACGACCGGGGGCCTGGACATGGAAGTCCGGCCACTGGCCGAAGGCCTGGTGCATCGCGTCGTCGCAGCGGCGCGCCAGGGGATCGCGGAGAGCGCTCATGGGGGTGTGCATCGGTAGTGGACGTCGCTGACCGCGCGCAGCTGCGCGGCGGCCAGCTCCGGGGTGAGATCGCGCTGCGCCTCGGCCAGCATCTCGAAGCCGACCATGAACTTGCGCACCGTGGCCGAGCGCAGCAGCGGGGGATAGAAATGCGCGTGCAGCTGCCAGTGCCGGCCGTCGGTGCCGTCGAAGGGCGCGCCGTGCCAGCCCATCGAGTAGGGAAAGCTGCAGCCGAACAGGTTGTCGTAGCGGCTGGTGAGCCGGCGCAGCGCCTCGGCCAGGTCGTCGCGCTGCGCGGGCGTGAGCTGGGGCAGGCGCTGCACCGCGAAGCGCGGCAGCAGCAGCGTCTCGAAGGGCCAGGTCGCCCACCACGGCACCACCGCCAGCCAGTGCGCGGTCTGCACCACCACCCGCTCGCCGGCGGCGGCCTCGCGCTCGGCACAGTCCAGCAGCAGCGGCCGGCCGTGGGCGGCGAGGTAGTCGCTCTGGTGGCGATCCTCGGTGGCGGCCTCGTTGGGCAGGTGGTCGCAGGCCCAGATCTGGCCGTGCGGATGCGGCTGCGAGCAGCCCATGATCGCGCCCTTGTTCTCGAAGACCTGCACCCACGGATAGCGCGCGCCGAGTTCCTCGCTCTGCGCCGCCCAGGTGTCGATCACGCCGCGGATCGCCGGCAGCGGCAGCTCCGGCAGCGTGCGCGCGTGGTCGGGCGAGAAGCAGATGACACGGCTGGTGCCGCGTGCGGCCTCGGCCTGGAACAGCGGGTCGAGGCGGGTCTGCGGCGCTGCGGCCGGCACCTCGGGCATCAGCGCCGCGTGGTCGTTGGTGAAGACGAAGGTGCCGGTGTAGGGCGGATTGATGTCGCCGCTGACCCGGGTGTTGCCCGCGCACAGATAGCAGTGCGGATCATGCGCAGGCGGCACCGTGTCGTCGGCCGCTTCCTGGCGGCCCTGCCACGGGCGCTTCGCCCGGTGCGGCGAGACCAGCACCCACTGGCCGGTCAGCGGATTGCGGCGGCGGTGGCTGTGCTCGGCCGGATCGAAGCGGGTCGGGAACAGGTTCGTCGGTTCAGACACGCTCGATCCTCGCGATGAAGGCGGTCTCGGCCGGGGCGCGCAGCATCGGCAGGCCGACCTCGGCCAGCCAGGCGCCGGCCAGGGTCACGCCCTCGGCGCTGTCCTGCGCATCGAAGAAGGGCGCGGTGTGGTGGCGGCCCTCGCGTCGGGGCGAGCCTGCAGGGCGCAGCTCGCGCACCCGGTAGCGGGCGGCCACGTCCAGCATCGGCAGGCGCAGCGCCGGCGGCTGGCGGTGGTCGCTCGGGCGGGTTCGCAGCACGATCAGCACGCCGTCGGCGGTGTCCGCGTCGGCATGGAACTGCCAGTGCAGGCCGTCGCCGGCCTCGCCGCGCCAGACCCGGCCGTGGTGCAGCCGGTCGCGCAGCCGCTTGTGCAGCGCGATCCAGCCGCGCAGCTCGTCGGCGTCCTCGGTCGAGAGCTGCCGCGGGTCCAGCTCGACCCCGAAGTGGCCGGCGAGCGCCACCGCCGCGCGGAAGGCCATCGCCTGCGTGCGTCCGGTGGTGTGCGCCGGCGCCGTGCCGACATGCGCGCCCATGATCTCCGGCGGGAAGAACTGCAGGAAGCCGCGCTGCATCTCGACCCGCGAGAGCGCATCGATGCAGTCGCTGGTCCACACACGGTGTGCATGGCGCAGCACGCCGAAGTCGATGCGTCCGCCGCCGCCCGAGCAGCTCTCGATCTCCACCTCGGGGAAGGCCGCGCGCAGCCGCGCCATCAGCGCGTAGGCCGCCAGCACCTGCGCGCGGTAGCCGGCGCGTCCGTCACCCAGGCCGGCCGGCGCCAGGTCGCGGTTCAGGTCCCATTTCAGGTAGCGGATCGGGTGCGCGGCCAGGAGCGCGGCGATCTTCTCGAACAGATAGTCGCTCGCCTCGGGGCGCGCGATGTCGAGCACCAGCTGGTTGCGCGCGGTCAGCAGCGGCCGTCCGGCGATCTGCAGCGCCCAGTCGGGATGGGCGCGGAACAGCTCGCTGTCCGGGCTGACCATTTCCGGCTCGACCCACAGGCCGAACTCCATGCCCAGCGCGTTGACGTGCGCGATCAGCCCGCTCAGGCCGTCGGGGAACTTGTGCGCATCGGGCCACCAGTCGCCGAGCGCGGCGCGGTCATGGTGGCGGCCGTGGAACCAGCCGTCGTCGAGCACGAAGCGCTCGATGCCCAGCGCGGCGGCCGCGGTGGCCATCTCCTTCACCGGGCCCGGATGCACGTCGAAGTAGACGCCCTCCCAGGTGTTGAGGTGCACCGGGCGCGGGCGCATCGCGCCGCCCGGCCAGTCCAGGCGGCGCCGCAGCTCGGCATGGAAGTTGGTCGCCAGGCCGTCAAGGCCCTCATCGGAGCAGCTCGCCACCAGCTCCGGCGTCGTCAGCGAGGCGCCCGGCGCCAGCCGGCCCTCGCCCGGCGCCAGCCATTCGCCGAACTGCCACTGGTACTGGCCGTCATGCAGCCATTCGATCGTCTGCTGGTGGTTGCCCGACCAGGCCAGGTGCGCGCCGAAGACCCGTCCGGTCTGCGCGGTCGCGCCCGGCGTGGTGACCACCGCGCCGGGAAAGCAGTCGTGGCTGGTGCGCCCGCGCCGGCTCTCCTTGCGCCACAGGCTGCGGGTCAGCGGGTCGGTCTGCGGCAGGAACTCGTGCACATGCTGGCCGGCGAAGGAGCGCACCGCGTCGCAGCGGCCGGGCAGCGGCAGCGTGCCGGCAGCCAGCCACTGCAGGTCGAGCGCGGTGTCGCCGTCGTTGTGCAGCGTCGAGCGCAGCACCAGCACGTCGCTGTCGGCGTCCAGCGCGATCGACAGGTCCAGGCGCAGCCGCGCCACCGCGTCGGTCAGGTGCAGCGTCAGCGCGCGCCCCGGCGCGGTCCACTCGACCGTGCAGCCGGTCCAGCCCTGCGCGAAGTCGCGGCCCTCGCGGTGCGCCAGCAGCGCGCTCTGGCCGAACCAGCCGGTGCCGAAGACCGGCGCCACCGTGAGCGGCAGGTCCTGGTCGAGCGCGAAGGAGGGCAGCGCGCGGGTGTCGCGCAGCGCAGCGCCCGGGTCGATTCCGTCGGGCAGGCGCGCGCCCCAGTGGCGCCACAGCGGCGCCTCGCCCGGCGCCAGTTCCAGCACGAGGCTGCTGCGTCGGCCGTGCAGGGTGAGGAATTCAGCGGACAGCTTCGTCACGGTTCAGCGCTCCGGCCTCAGCCCTTCGTCGCGCCGAGCGTCAGGCCGGCGATGAACTGCTTCTGCATCAGGAAGAAGATCAGCACCGGCGGCAGCGCGGCGACGATCGAGCCCGCCGACACCAGGTGCCACTGCGCCACCCAGATGCCGTTGAGCGAGTTCAGTCCGCCCGTGACCGGCATCGCGTGGTCGCCCTGGATCAGCACGGTGGACCAGAAGTAGTCGTTCCAGATGAAGGTGAAGACCAGCACCGACAGCGCCGCCAGCGCCGGGCGCACCAGCGGCAGCACGACCTTCCAGAAGATCTGCCACTCGCTCGCGCCCTCGATGCGCGCCGCCTCGATCAGCTCATGCGGCAGGTCACGGATGAAGTTGCGCATGAAGAAGGTGCAGAAGCCCGTCTGGAAGGCGATGTGGAACAGCACCAGTCCGCCTACCGAGTCGTACAGCCCCAGGCGCAGGCTCAGGTCGCGCACCGGCACCATCAGGATCTGCAACGGGATGAAGTTGCCGCCGACGAACAGGAAGAACACCGCCAGGTTCGCCTTGAAGCGGTAGGTGCCCAGCGCAAAGCCGGCCAGGCAGCTCAGCGCCACCGCGCCGATCACGGTCGGGATCGCCACCATCAGGCTGTTGACGATGTAGCGCGCGATCGGCGTGTTGCGGAAGATGGCGGTGTAGTTCTCGACGATCTGCCACTCGGTCGGCCAGCCCCAGTAGTTGCCGTTGGCGATGTCGCCCTGGCCGCGGATGGAGGTGAGGGCGACCGCGATGATCGGCAGCAGCCAGACCAGCAGGGCCACGGGAAGACCGACCTTGTAGAGCGCCTGCGTGACGGGCGAGGTCTTGTGGAGCGGGGTGGGAAACATCAGGCCAGTTCCTTCTCTTGCTGGTAGATGCGCCAGAGCACGAGGGTGATGTAGACCAGCATGATCAAGAACAGCACGGTGGCGATGGCAGTGCCGTAGCCCATGCGGTAGCCGTATTCGCTCAGCGCCTGCTCGTACATGTAGTACGCCAGCACGCGCGAGGAGCCGTAGGGACCGCCGGAGGTCATGATCGACACCATGTCGAAGCTGCGCAGCGAGCCGATGATGGTGACGACGGCGGCGATGAAGGTGGCGGGGCGCAGCTGCGGCAGCACGACGTGCCACAGCATCGACCAGCCCTTGGCGCCTTCGAGCCGCGCCGCCTCGATCAGGTCGGGGCGCACGTTGTTCAGGCCCGTGAGGTACAGGATCATGCAGTAGGCGATCTGCGGGTACAGGCCCGCGGCGATGATGCCGTAGGTGACCAGGCGCTCATCCGACAGCACGGCCACACCCGGCATGCCCAGCGCAGCGAGGATCTGCGTGAACAGTCCGTTGGCCGGGTTGTAGAACCAGGTGAACACCAGGCCGATGACGACCTGCGAGATCACGAACGGAAAGAAGAAGGCCGACTTGACGAAGCGGATGCCCGTCACGGTCTGGTTCAGCAGCAGCGCCAGCCCCAGGCCGATCGGCACCGCCAGCAGGAACAGCACCAGCCAGATCAGGTTGTTCTTCAGCGCGGTGCGGAAGTCGGGGTCGTTGTAGAGCTCGACATAGTTGGCGACCCCGATGTAGGTCGCCTCGCCCAGCCCGTCCCAGTCGTAGAAGCTGATCGCGATCGACTCGAAGATCGGCGCGATCACGTAGATCCCGAACATCAGCAGCGCAGGCGTCAGGAAGAGCCACGGGGCGAGCTGGCGCTGGTGGCGGGTCCACCAGGAGAACTGCGGCGGTGAGGTTCGGGAGGTCATGGGGACTGGGCGGGCTGCGGGGTTGACTTACTTGTAGACGCGCTGGCGGACCTGCTCCAGGCGCTCCAGCACTTCCTTGCGCGTTTCCGGCTTGACCATGTAGCGCTGGAAGCCTTCCATGCCGGCCTTGGCCATCTCGGCGGGCGCGTCACGGTCATAGAACTGGCCCAGCGCGTAGGCGTTCGACAGCATCGCGAAGCCGTCCTTCAGGTAGACGTCGCTTGGCCGCGTGGCGTCCTTGTTCACCGGGAGCTGGCCGAGGATGGCGTTCACCTCGGTCTGCACCTTGGCGCTGGCGGCATAGGCCAGGAAGCGCCTGGCGTCGACCTTGTTCTTCGCCTTGGCGGGGATGTGGATGGTGTCGGTCGGCGCGTCCTCGGCCATCGGGACGTTGTTGATCTTCGGGAACTGCATGAAGCCGATCTGCGCTTCGGTCAGGCCGCCCTTCTTCATCGGGTCGACGGCGAAGTTGCCCATCAGGTACATCGCAGCCTCGCCCTTGACGAAGGCGGGCAGCGCGTCCTGCCAGTCGTAGGAGGCGTGGTTGGCCAGGAAGTAGCCCGGCTTGGTCAGGTCGTCCCAGCGGTCGAAGACTTCCTGCACGCGCTTGTCGGTGTAGGGCACCTTGCCGGCGGTGAGGTCCATGTGGAACTCGTAGCCGTTGACGCGCATGTTCAGGTAGTCGAACCAGGCGCCGGTCGGCCACAGCGCCTTGGTGCCGATGGCAAACGGCGTGACCCCGGCGGCCTTGAGCTTGGCGCTGGCGGCGATCAGCTCCTTCCAGTCCTTGGGCACGGCGATGTTGTTCTTCGCGAAGATGTCCTTGCGGTAGTAGATGCCCCACTGGTAGTAGGTGTAGGGGATGCCCCACTGCTTGCCCTTCTGGGTCATCGACGCGGCGGCGGACTTCAGCTTGTCGTTCAGGCCTTCCTTGGCCCAGACGTCGGAGACATCCTCGAACAGGCCGGCGTTGACAAACGGGGCCATGCGGTTGCCGGCGTACCAGGTCACGATGTCCGGTGCCTCGGCAGTCAGGAAGTTGCGGATCGAGGTCTTGAAGCCTTCGTGGTCGAAGGTGTTGATCTTGACGGTCACATCCGGGTTGGCGGCCATGAAGCCCTTGGCCATCGCTTCCCACGCCGCCTTCGGGGCCGGGTTGGAGGCATCGGTGTTGATGACGAGGGTGCCGGCCTGGGCGGCGCAGGCCGCGGCGGCCAGCGCCAGCACGCTGAAGCGGGCGGCGAGCGTGGTGAGGTTCTTGTTCATCTGTCTGTCTCCTGGGGAGTCCTGTGGTGAGGTCATTCCCGCCAGATCGCCATCGCTCTGGGGGGCAGGTGCGCGCCGCCCAGCACGGGCGTCGCGATCGGCGTGGGCGTCCAGTCCAGTGCCAGATCCGAGAAATTGAAGGCCAGCGTCAGCCCGCCGGCGCGGCTGATGCGCAGGCCCTCGGGCAGCGGTGCCACGGCGAGTCCCGCGTCCGCGGCGGCTCCGGCGAACACCGCCTGCCAGCCTGCCGCGTCCAGCCATCCGGCGACGTAGCGCACCGGGCCGTTGCGGGTGAGGGCGGGGCGGCCATCGGCGAAGGTGGCCAGTGCTTCGGCGCCGTGCAGCGCGAGGTCTTCGCGCCAGCGGGTGACCGTGACGGTGGCTGCGGCGTCGTCCAGCGCCACCGGCTCGACCACGCCCGGCGGCAGTGACGCGACCCGTGTCACCTGCACCCCGGCCAGCGCGGCGAGTGGCCCCGGCGGCAGCGCCGACCACGGCCCGTCCGCATGCGGGAACGACAGGTTCACCGACTTGCTGCCCGCCCGCGGCCCGAGCACGATCTGCGCGCCATGGGCCGCCGCCGTGGTCAGCGCAGTCTGCAGGTCCGCGCCGACATGCAGCGCCGCTGGCAGCACGATCAACCGGTAGCCGGACAGGTCCATCCCCGCCCGCGGCCCGACGATGTCCACGTCCAGCCCGAGCTGCCGCAGCCCGCTGTAGGCGCGGAAGCTCAGCTCCACCGGGTTGTAGTCGGCGCCCTGCGGCTGGATCTGCGCCATCCACAGCGCGTCGTAGTCGAACACCAGCGCCACATCGGCCCGCACCGACAGCCGCAGCGCGTCCGTGAGCACGCCCCGCTCGGTCAGCGCCGCCAGCTCCGCGCCGACCTGCGCGGCTTCGAGCGCGCCCTGGTCTTCGGAGGAATCGGGGCGCAGCAGGCCGGTGTGCATCTGCTCCTGCGCAAACGGCGCCTGCCGCCAGCGGAAATAGCTCACCACCTCGGCGCCGTGCGCAAACGCCTGCCAGGTCCACAGCCGCACCGTGCCGTCGTGCGGCGCCGGGTTCCAGTGGGCCCAGTTCACGGGGCCAGGCTGCTGCTCCATCACCCACCAGCGGCCGTCCCGGCACATGCCGCGGTACAGGTCGTGGTGGAACGACGGGATGTCCGGGTGCCCGGTCCGTGCCCAGCGCGCCTTTTCCTCGGCGCTGAGGAAGAGCATCTGCGTGACGCCGAGCGGGTAGGTGTCCCAGGTGGCGATGTCGAGGTCCGCCGCCACGTCGTGGTGGTTGAACTCGGTGAAGAAGCCCATGAAGTTGTGCGACACCGGCCGCCCCGGCGACAGCTCGCGCAGGATCGCCACCTGCTCGCGGTTGAACGCCACCACCTCGTCCGACGAGAACCGCCGCCAGTCGAGCCGGTGCGCCGGGTGCGCCTCGGTCACGGTCAGCGCGGGCAGGTCGATCTCGTCGAAGCTGCGGTAGACCTGGCTCCAGAACACCGTGCCCCAGGCGGTGTTCAGCGCGTCGATCGTCGTGTAGCGCGCGGCCAGCCAGCGCCGGAACCCCTGCCGCGCCGACTCGGACAGGCTCAGCACGGTGTCGTGGCAGCCGTATTCGTTGTCGGTCTGCCAGGCCACGACCGCCGGGTGCCGGCCGTAGCGCTCGGCGACCGCGCGGCTGATGCGGCGCGACTCGGCGCGGTAGCCGGCGTGCGAGAAGCAGTAGTGCCGCCGCGAGCCGAAGCCGCGCGGGCGGCCCTGCAGGTCGATCGCTACCATGTCCGGCATCCGGTCCACCAGCCACTTCGGCGGCGTCGCGGTCGGCGTGCACATCACGACGCCGAGGCCGGCGGCGTGCAGCGTCTCGACCGCTTCATCCAGCCAGTCCCAGGTGAAGACACCCGGCTCGGCCTCGATCACGCTCCACGCGAATTCCGCGATCCGCACGACGCGGATGCCCATCGCGTGCATGCGCCGCGCGTCTTCGGCCCATTGCGCGCGTGGCCAGTGTTCGGGGTAATAGCAGACACCCAGTTGCATGTCGTCGATCCTATGAAGTCAGGTGGTCAGGTGACCAGGCGCTCAGGCGGCTTGTGGCAGCGACTGGTTCTGGTCGGGGATGCGGCGTTCCAGCGCCAGCCCCTGGTCGTCGAACAGGTGCAGTGTGTCCGCCGGCAGGCCGATCGCCAGGCGGTGGCCGGTGCTGGCGTGGGCGTGGCCGGGGGCCTTGGCGACCAGCGACTCGGTGCTGCCGCTGGCGCCGGTCATGTAGAGGTAGGTCGATTCGCCCAGCCGCTCCTGCCACTGCAGCGGGCGGATGATGTGCTGCGTTGCGGTGCCGAGTTCGGTGTGCTCGGGCCGCACGCCCAGCGTCACCTTCGCGCCCGGCAACAGGCGCTGCGCATCGACCGCGGCGCGCAATGTCTCGCCGCTGCTCAGCCGCACGACGGCGTGGTCGGTGGCGGCGCTGACCAGCGTGGCGGGCAGGAAATTCATCTTCGGCGAGCCGATGAAGCCGGCCACGAACAGGTTGCGCGGGCGGTGGTACAGCTCCAGCGGCGTGCCGACCTGCGCCACCGAGCCGTCACGCGCCACGGCCTCGCCGCTGTTGAGCAGCAGGATGCGGTCGGCCAGCGTCATCGCCTCGACCTGGTCGTGGGTGACGTAGACGGTGCTGGCACGGCCGAAGTCGCGGTGCAGCTTGGCGATCTCGATGCGGGTCTGCACGCGCAGCGCGGCGTCCAGGTTGGAGAGCGGCTCGTCGAACAGGAACACGCCCGGCTCGCGCACGATGGCCCGGCCGATCGCCACGCGCTGGCGCTGGCCGCCGGAGAGCGCCTTGGGCTTGCGGTCGAGCAACTGGTCGAGCTGCAGCACCTTGGCCGCGGCCATCACCTTCTCGCGGATCACCGCCTTGTCGACCTTGGCCAGCCCCAGGCCGAAGGACATGTTCTCGTACACGGTCATGTGCGGGAACAGCGCGTATGACTGGAACACCATCGCCACGCCGCGCTGCGCCGGCGCCACCTCGTTCATGCGCTGGCCGCCGATCTTCAGCTCGCCGCCGGTGATGTCCTCCAGCCCCGCGATCATGCGCAGCAGCGTCGACTTGCCGCAGCCCGAAGGCCCGACGAAGACGCAGAACTCGCCCTGCGCGATGTGCAGGTTCACGTCCCGGATGACGGGGGCGTGGTCGCCGTAGGCCTTGAAGACGGATGAAAGTTCGATGCTCGCCATGAGGCGGCATTCTGCTGCCAATATTATTAGCAATAATCAGTGAAAACCCGGGAGTCACCCTCGTCCGCCTCAGCGCGGGCGCACCGTCTGCCGCACCACCAGCGGACAGTCGATCTTGATCAGGTGGCGGCGCGCGGCGCGCTGCGGCGGCGGCAGGTCGGCCGCGGCCAGCAGCGCCTCGACCGCGGCGCGGCCCATCTCGTAGTTGGGCAGCACCATCGTGGTCAGCGGCGGATGGGTGTGGCGCGAGATCTCCTGGTCGTCGTAGCCCATCAGCGAGACATCCTCGGGCACCTTCAGGCCGAGCTGGGCCAGCGCCTCCATCGCGCCCAGCGCCATCAGGTCGTTGGCGCAGAAGATGGCGGTGGGCGGGCGCGCCTCGCGCATCAGCGACAGCGTCGCCTCGAAGCCGGTGCCCGACATCCAGTCGCCGTCGCGCACCAGCGCCGGGTCGAAGGGCAGGTCGGCGGTGGCCAGCGCGCGGCGGTAGCCCTTGAGCCGGTCCTTGGCGGCCTCCATCCAGGGCTCGCCGTTGATGAAGCCGATGCGGGTGTGGCCCATCGCGATCAGATGCTCGGTGGCCGCATGGCCGCCGCCGATCTCGCCGGGCACGATGGTGGGCAGGCGGTGGCGCTCGTCATGGCAGTTCAGCAGCACCACCGGCAGCTCGGCGTCGTCGGTCAGCACCGCCGGCAGCGTCACCTCCCGGGTGAAGATGGTCGAGTAGACGATGCCCAGCAGCATCGGGTTGGCGCGCAGTGCCGCGATCGCCGCGGCCTCCTGGTCGGCATTGCTGCGGGTGACGATGACGCTGACCAGGCAGTCGTGCTCCCAGGCCGCGTCGCGCGCGCCGTCGACGCTGACCACCGGATGCGGGCTGGTCGAGATCTCGTCGACCAGATAGCCGATCAGGCTGCGCCGCAGCCCCGGTGCCGGGCTGGTGCTGGCGATCGCCTGGGGGGCGGGCTGCTCGCGCCGCGGCAGCCGGTAGCCCAGCTCCATCGCTACGCCGAGCACGCGGCTGCGCGTCTCGGCCGACAGCCGCGCGCCGCTCATGTTGTTGAGCACCATCGACACGGTGGACTGGGACACGCCGGCGGCCTTGGCCACATCGGTCATGGTGGGGCGGCGCACGGGCATCGGGGCAGGCTTGCGGGAGGTCACGGCAGTTCGGTGGAAAGATCGACGGGCAGGCCGCGATGGTAGCGAGGCGGCCGCTCGCCCCGCCACCGGGATCATGCCGGGTGATGATCTGCTAATAATTGGTGATAACCCGGCCTCGGCTATGCTGGCGGGCATGATCGCCGTCGATTTCCTCCCCCCTGAGCCCGTTCCTGAGTCCGCCCCCTGGCGCCTGAGCCTGGCCGGCAGCGAGATCGCCGCGGCCTGCATCGAGCCCGGCGCGCTGGTGCTGCGGCTGTCGGCCGCGGCGGTGCGGCGTGCGGCCGACGGCGTGGCCGGCTATCTGCGCCCGGTCGAGCTGCGGCTGGCGCAGGCGCGCTGCGAGGGCGGCGGGCCGGACGTGTTCTTCGGCGGCATTCGCGCCGCGCGGGTGCTGCAGGCCGGCCGGGTGCTCGACGCGCTGCCGCTGCCCGGCCGCCTGGACGGCGCGCTGGTGCTGGAGCTGCAGCTGATCCACGGCACCGCGCTGCGCATCGAGGCCGGCGCGCTGGCGCTGGGACTGGTGTCCGACGCCGCGGCGGTCTTCCGCGAATCCTGCGACTGCTGACCGTGCCGGTGCTGCTGACCCATCGGTCAGCTTGACGCCGGTCATGCGCATGACCGGTGCCGGTCGGCAGAATGCGTGCATTCACGCACGCCGGATGCGTGCCGCACCGACAAGGATCGCGATGAGCGCCGCTGCCCCGAAAGCTTCTTCCGTCTGGCTGCGCCGCGGCCTGGTCGCGCTGCTGGTCGTCGGCCTCGGGGCGGGTACGGTGGTCTGGCTGCGCCGGCCCCAGCCGGTGGCGGTCAGCGCGGTCGAGGTGACGCGCGGCACGGTCGAGGCCACGATCGCCAACACCCGCGCCGGCACGGTCGAGGCCTGCCAGCGCACCCGGCTGTCGACCATCCTGGGTGGGCGCATCGAGCGGCTCGAGGTGCGCGAGGGCGACCGGGTGCGCCAGGGCCAGCTGCTGATGAAGCTGTGGAACGACGACCAGCGCGCGCAGGCGGCGCTGGCCGCCGCGCAGCTCGACACCAGCCGCCGGCGCATCGTCGAGGCCTGCTCTGCCGCCGAGGCCGCCGAGCGCGAGGCCGAGCGCCAGCGCGGCCTGCGCGAGCAGGGCTTCATCTCCGAATCCGCCGAGGACCGCGCGCTCAGCGAAGCCCGCACCCGCCGCGCCGCCTGCCAGACCGCGCAGGCCGACGCCCGCGCCGCCGAGGCGCGCCTGGAGGCGACGCAGGTCGAGCAGGGCCGCATGGTGCTGCGCGCGCCCTTCGACGGCACGGTGGCGAAGATCGTCGGCGAGGTGGGCGAATACTCGACGCCATCGCCGCCGGGCGTGCCCACGCCGCCGGCGATCGACCTGATCGACGACCGCTGCCTCTATGTCAAGGCGCCGATGGACGAGGTCGACGCGCCGCGGCTGCAGCCGGGCCAGCCGGTGCGCATCACCATCGACGCACTGCCGGGCCGCACCTTCCCCGGCCGGGTGCGCCGGGTCGCGCCGATCGTCTCGGCGCTGGAGAAGCAGGCGCGCACCGTCGACATCGATGTCGACTTCGACGATCTGGCCGCGGCCGGGCCGCTGCGGGTGGGCTACAGCGCCGATGTCGAGGTGGTGCTTGATGTGCACCGCGACGTGCTGCGGGTGCCGGCGGCGGCGGTGGGCGAGGGCGGCCGGGTGCTGGTGATCGGCGCCGAGGGCGTGCTGGCCGAGCGGCGGGTGCGCACCGGGCTGTCCAACTGGGAGCATGCCGAGGTGCTCGACGGGCTGAAGGCCGGCGAGCAGGTGGTCAGCTCGCTCGAGCGCGAGGGCGTCAGGCCGGGCGTGGTCGCGCGGGTCGAGCCGGCCGCCTCGGGCGCGAAGCCATGAGCGCGCCGGCGCTGATCGGGCTGGAGCAGGTCGAGCGGGTCTTCCGTCTCGGCGACAGCGACGTGCACGCGCTGCAGGGGCTGGACCTGCGCATCGACGCCGGCGAATACGTCGCGGTCATGGGCCCGAGCGGCTCGGGCAAGTCGACGCTGCTGAACATTCTCGGCCTGCTCGACCAGCCCAGCCGCGGACGGCTGCTGCTCGAGGGGCGTGACGTCACCACGCTGAGCCCGGACGAGCAGGCGGCGGTGCGCAGCCGGCGCATCGGCTTCGTCTTCCAGAGCTTCCATCTGGTGCCGCGGCTGAGCGCGGCCGAGAACATCGCGCTGCCGATGGTGCTGGCCGGCATCGCGCCGAAGGAGCGCCAGGCGCGGGTCGCGCAGGCGCTGAAGGACTACGGCCTGGCCCCGCGCGCCGACCACCGCCCCAGCGAGCTCTCGGGCGGGCAGCGCCAGCGCGTGGCCATCGCGCGCGCGACGATCATGCAGCCGCCGCTGCTGCTGGCCGACGAGCCCACCGGCAACCTCGACCGCGCCACCGGCGACGAGGTGGTGCGCCTGCTCGAGGAGCTCAACGCGCGCGGCGTCACGCTGATCGTCGTCACCCATGACGCCAGCCTGGGCGCGCGGGCGCGCCGGCGCCTGATGATGGAAGACGGCCAGCTGCGGCGCGACGAGCGCACGCCGGCCTGAGCGGACCCGGACCGATGCGCGGGTGGGACATCCTGGATTTCGCGTGGCGCGCCGCCACCGGCAGCCCGCTGCGCACGCTGCTGATGACGCTGGCGATGGCCATCGGCGTGGCGGCGGTGGTGGTGCTGACCGCGCTGGGCGACGGCGCGCGCCGCTATGTGGTCGACCAGTTCTCGTCGATCGGCACGAATCTGGTCATCGTGCTGCCCGGGCGCTCGCAGACCGGCGGCTTCAGCCCGGCCAATGCGGTCAGCACCACGCCGCGCGACCTGACGATCGACGACGCGCAGGCGCTCACCCGGCTGGCGGCGGTCGCGCAGGTCGCGCCGCTGGCAGTGGGGCTGTCGGAGGTGGCGGTGGCCGGGCGGCTGCGCGAGGCGATGGTGCTGGGCACCACCCGCAGCTACCTCGCGGTGCGCCGGCTGGCGCTGGCGCAGGGACAGTTCCTGCCCGATGACGACTGGGGCCGCGCCCATGCGGTCACCGTGCTGGGCGCGGCGCTGGCGCGCGAGCTCTTCGGCCAGGGCCCGGCGCTGGGCCAGACGGTGCGCATCGGCGGGCGGCGGCTGCGGGTCATCGGCGTGATGGCGCCGGCCGGCCAGGGCCTGGGCATGAATGCCGACGAGGTCGCGATCGTGCCGGTGGCGCTGGCGCAGGCGATGTTCGACTCGAACACGCTGTTCCGGGTGCTGATCGAGGCGCGCAGCCGCGATGCCATCGCCGCGGTCCGGCGCCAGGCCACCGCGCTGCTCAAGACCCGCCATGACGGCGAGGAGGACGTGACCGTCATCACCCAGGACGCGGTGCTGGCCACCTTCGACCGGGTGCTGCTGGCGCTGACCGCGGTGGTGGCGGCGATCGCGGCGATCAGCCTGGCGGTGGCCGGCATCCTGGTGATGAACGTGATGCTGGTGGCGGTGGCGCAGCGCACCGGCGAGATCGGCCTGCTCAAGGCGCTGGGCGCGCCGGCGGCGACCATCCGTGCGGTCTTCCTGACCGAGGCGGCGCTGCTGTCGCTGGCCGGCGCGCTGCTGGGCTATGCGGCCGGGCATGCGGGCGCCTGGGGGATCCGGCTGCTCTATCCGCAGTTCCCGGCCTGGCCGCCGCTGTGGGCGGTGGTGGCGGCGCTGGGCACCGCCATCGGCACCGGGCTGCTGTTCGGGGTGATGCCGGCGCGGCGCGCGGCCCGGCTCGAGCCGGTCGCGGCGCTGTCGCGGCGCTGAGCGGACACGGACACGAGGACCGCTCCGATGCGCTGGACCGACACCGTCTCGATGGCCTGGCGCGCGATCGTCGCGCAGCGCGGGCGCAGCGTGCTGACGCTGCTGGGCATCGCGGTGGGCATCGCCGCGGTGATCCTGCTGACCTCGATCGGCGAGGGCCTGCACCGCTTCCTGCTGGCCGAGTTCAGCCAGATCGGCACGAACGTGGTCACGCTCTCGCCGGGGCGCACGACCACCGGCGGCACCAACCCGGGCTTCCCGTCCTCGGTGCGGCCGCTGACGCTGGAGGATGCGCAGGCGCTGCGCCGCCACCTGCCGCAGCTCACCGGCGTGACGCCGGGCGTGACCGGCAACGCCGAGATGCAGGCCGGCGGGCGGCTGCGCCGCGCGCTGGTCTACGGCACCAGCGCCGCGCTGGTGCCGGCCTTTCACCTGACGGTGGCGACCGGCCGCTTCCTGCCCGAGGACGGGGTCGGACAGGCGCGCGACTTCGTCGTGCTGGGCTCGACGCTGCGCCGCGAGCTCTTCGGCAGCAGCTCGCCGCTGGGCCAGCGGGTGCGCATCGGCAGCCAGCAGTTCCGCGTCATCGGCGTGCTGGCGCCGCGCGGGCAGTTCCTCGGCGTCGATCTGGACGATGTCGCCTACATCCCGTCGGCGCGCGCGCTGGAGCTGTTCAACCGCCCCGGCCTGATGGAGATCCATCTGACCTACGACGAGCGCATGTCGCCCGCGGCGGTGGTCGCGCAGGCCCGCGCGCTGCTGATCGCCCGCCACGGCCGCGAGGACTTCACCCTCGTCACCCAGGCCGACATGCTGGGCACGCTCTCCAACATCCTGAACATCGTCACGATGGCGGTGGGCGCGCTGGGCGGCATCTCGCTGCTGGTGGGCGGCGTGGGCATCGTCACTATCATGACGATCGCGGTGACCGAGCGCACCGCGGAGATCGGCCTGCTGATCTCGCTGGGTGCGCGCCGGCGCACGGTGATGGCGCTGTTCCTCGGCGAGGCGGTGGTGCTGTCGGCGCTGGGCGGCCTGCTGGGCCTGGCGATCGGCATCGGCATCGCCCAGGGCGCGCACCTGCTGCTGCCCGCGCTGCCGGTCAGCACGCCGCTGCCCTTCGTGCTGCTGGCGCTGGGCCTGTCGGCGGTGGTGGGCCTGCTCGCCGGCGTGATGCCGGCGCGCGCGGCGGCGCGGCTCGATCCGGTGGAGGCGCTGCGGGCGGAGTAGGGGCGGGGTGTCCGGCGTGGGTGCCCGCCTGCGCGGGCATGACGGCGCGTTTCGGCGCGTTGTCTCGCGTTGCGGCGTGCTGCCTCGCGTTGCCTCGCGCATGTCCCCGCATTGACGTGGCGCAACGCCGCGGCCGGCGCCGACAAGGGCGTTCCCGGTGGCGCGGGGGCGGGCGCGCGGTCATCATCGGACCGTCCCGGACCCCAACGACACTCGCCTTTCGCCCAGGAGACATCGCCGATGACCCCCGAGGAACTGCGCCAGCGCCAGGCGCCGATCAAGGCGCGCTACCGTGCCGAGCCGGCCGCCGCGCGCCAGACCTTTCGCGCCGAGGCGCTGCTGCATCCCGAGAAGCCCTCGTGCCGCATCGAGACGCGCTTCGCGGCCTTCGACGCCGGGCTGCATCCGGCCGCCGGCGGCGAGGGCGGCGAGGCCTGCTCCGGCGACATGCTGCTCGAGGCCCTGGCGGCCTGCGCGGGCGTCACGCTCAATGTGGTGGCCACCGCCACCGGGGTGGTGCTGCGCACCGCGCGGGTGATCGTCGAGGGCGAGAGCGATTTCCGCGGCACGCTGGGGCTGGCGCGCGACGTGCCGGTCGGACTGAGCGCACTGCGGCTGCGCTTCGAGGTCGATGCCGATGCCGATGCCTCCGACGAGCAGCTCGCCACGCTGCTGAAGCTGACCGAGCGCTACTGCGTCATCGCGCAGACGCTGCGCGAGCCGCCGCCGCTGGAGGTGACGCTGCAGCGGCTGGCGCCGCTGCCCGGGGCCTGAGCGGGCTCGGGCCCGGGTTCAGTCGTCCTTGCGCGGGCCGGAGACCTTGGTGCGCATCAGCCGGCCCTTCTCGCGCTCCCAGTCGCGCTTCTTCTCGGTGTCGCGCTTGTCGTGCTCGGCCTTGCCCTTGGCCAGCGCGATCTCGGCCTTCACGTAGCTGCCCTTGAAGTGCAGGTCCAGCGGCACCAGCGTGAAGCCCTTCTGCTCGACCTTGCCGATCAGCCGGCGGATCTGCTCCTTCTTCATCAGCAGCTTCTTGGTGCGGTCGGCCTCCGGACGCACATGCGTCGAGGCCGAGCGCAGCGCGTTGATGCGGCAGCCGATCATGAACATCTCGCCGTCCTTCAGCACGATGTAGCCGTCGGTGAGCTGCACCTGGCCGGCGCGGATGGCCTTGATCTCCCAGCCCGACAGCACCACGCCGGCCTCGAAGCGTTCCTCGATGTGGTAGTTGAAACGCGCTTTCCGGTTCTCGACGATGCTCATGGCTTGGGACGGGTTCGTTCTGGGACTCAATACAATCCGGGCATTGTATGAAGCACGTCAAGAAGTCCGTCCTGCTCTGGTACTCGCCGCGCGAGATGTTCGATCTCGTCGTCGATGTGGCCAGCTATCCCAAGTTCCTGCCCTGGTGCCAGAAGGCGGAGGTGCTCGGCGACGAAGCCGGTGCGGTGACCGCGCGGCTGCACCTGGCCTATGCCGGCGTGCGCCATGCGTTCACCACCCGCAACAGCCATGTGCCGGGCGAGTCGGTGACGATGAGCCTGGTCGACGGGCCGTTCTCGCGGCTCGACGGCTCCTGGCGCTTCATCCCGATCGGCACGCCGGCGGCCTCGCGCCCGGAGGCCGGGCCGCAGGCCTGCCGGGTCGAGTTCGAGCTGAGCTACGCCTTCTCGAGCCGGCCGCTGGAAATGGTGGTCAGCCCGGTGTTCGACCGCATCGCCAACACCTTCGTCGATGCCTTCGTCGCGCGGGCGGAGCAGGTGCATGGCCGGCGCTGAGATCACGCCGTCCGTCACGCCCATCGCCGCGCCGGCGAGCCTGCCGATGCAGGTCGAGGTCGCCTTCAGCCCGGGGCCACGCCAGATCGACCGGGTGCGGGTGATGCTGCCGGCCGGCGCCAGCGCGGCGCAGGCGCTGGCGGCCAGCGGTCTGGTGGCGCGCCATGCCGCGCTGGCCCGCACCGAGGGCCTGGCCTTCGGCATCGGCGGCCGCCTGGTCGCGCCCGAGGCACCGATGCAGCCGGGCGATCGGCTCGACATCTGCCGGCCGCTGAAGGTCGATCCGAAGGAGGCGCGCCGCCAGCGCTACCGCGCCCAGGGCGAGGGCGGGCGCCGGCGCGTCAGCGGCAGTCGCTCGCGATGACCTCGCGGGCGCGGCGCAGCTCGGCCGCGCGCTGGCCGTCGTCGAGGAACTCGCGCTCGCCGCGCTCGTTGGTGCGCGTCAGGCGCTGGCCGGACTCGACGGTGCGCGCGTAGTCGCGCGCACGGGCGCAGTTGTCGGCGCGCTGGCGTGCCTGGCGCTCCTCGTCGGCGCGGCGGGTGGCGTCTTCCTGGGCCCGGCGGCGGGTCTCGCCGGCAGCCGGCGTCGACGCGGCGGCCGAGGCCGGCGCGGCGCCGTTCGTGCTGCCGGGCACGGGGCCGGATGCACCGGTGCCCGGCGGACCGGAGACGGTGCCCGTGCCGGGGGTGCGGGCGGCTGCCGGCCGCGTCAGGATGTCGCGGTCGGGCACGGTGGTCGGGGGAGGGCGGTCGCTGTACTGCACGCGGCCCTGGGCATCGCGCCACTTCCACTGCGCGGCCGCGGGCGAGCTCGGCATCAGGCCGCCCAGCACACCCAGGAGCGACAGCAGCAGGGCCGGCATCCGCGCCCGGAGCTGGAAATTCGAAGGCGAAGACATGCCTCGAAGTGTAGTGCGGCGGCCCGCGCCGCACATGTCCGGATCATGAGGACTGGGAAGAGGCTGTAACCGGTCCGTATAATCTCCTTTTGCGTCTGGAGCCCCTTCCCATGCGCCTTCTCGGCAAAGCCCTGACCTTCGACGATGTGTTGCTGGTCCCCGCGTACTCCCAGGTGTTGCCCCGCGACACCTCCCTGGCGACCAAGCTGTCGCGCAACATCACGCTGAACCTGCCGCTGGTGTCGGCGGCGATGGACACCGTGACCGAGGCCCGCCTGGCGATCGCGATCGCCCAGGAAGGCGGCATCGGCATCGTCCACAAGAACCTCAGCCCGAAGCAGCAGGCGGCCGAGGTCGCCCGCGTCAAGCGCTATGAATCCGGTCTGCTCAAGGACCCGATCACCATCGCGCCGAACGCCCGCGTGCGCGACGTCATCGAGCTGTCGCGTGCCCACGGCATTTCCGGCTTCCCCGTCGTCGAGGACGGCCGGGTGGTGGGCATCGTCACCGGCCGCGACCTGCGCTTCGAGACCCGTCTCGACGCCCCGGTGCGCGACATCATGACCCCGCGCGAGCGTCTGGTCACCGTCAACGAGGGTGCCTCGCTGGCCGAGGCCAAGGCGCTGATGCACACGCACAAGCTCGAGCGGGTGCTGGTGCTCAACGAGCAGTCGGAACTGCGCGGCCTGTTCACCGTCAAGGACATCACCAAGCAGACCAGCTTTCCGAACGCCGCGCGCGACGCGCAGGGCAAGCTGCGCGTGGGCGCGGCCGTCGGCGTCGGTGACGGCACCGAGGAGCGCATCGAGCTGCTGGTGGCCGCCGGCGTCGACGCGCTGGTGGTCGACACCGCGCACGGCCACAGCCACGGCGTCATCGAGCGCGTGCGCTGGGTGAAGAAGAACTTCCCGCAGGTCGACGTCATCGGCGGCAACATCGCCACCGGCGCGGCCGCGCTGGCGCTGGTCGAGGCCGGCGCCGACGCCGTCAAGGTCGGCATCGGCCCGGGCTCGATCTGCACCACCCGCATCGTCGCCGGCGTGGGCGTGCCGCAGATCACCGCGATCGACAATGTCGCCACCGCGCTGGCCGGCACCGGCGTGCCGCTGATCGCCGACGGCGGCATCCGCTACTCGGGCGACATCTCCAAGGCGCTGGCCGCGGGCGCGTCGACCGTGATGATGGGCGGCATGTTCGCCGGCACCGAGGAAGCCCCGGGCGAAGTGATCCTGTACCAGGGTCGCAGCTACAAGAGCTACCGCGGCATGGGCTCGATCGGCGCGATGAAGGCGGGTTCCGCCGACCGCTACTTCCAGGAAAACGACGAGACCACCAACCCGAACGCCGACAAGCTGGTGCCGGAAGGCATCGAGGGTCGCGTGCCCTACAAGGGCTCGGTGCTGGCGATCATCTACCAGATGGCCGGCGGCATCCGTGCCACGCTGGGCTACTGCGGCTGCGCCTCGGTCGCCGAGATGCACGACCGCGCCGAGTTCGTCGAGATCACGTCCGCCGGCATCCGCGAGAGCCATGTCCACGACGTGCAGATCACCAAGGAAGCGCCGAACTACCGGCTGGAGTGATCGCCTCGTGAGCGCTGCTGACGCGAAGGTGCCGCGCCCACGGGCCGCGGCCATGCCCTTCATCATGCTGACGGTGCTGATCGACATGGTGTCGATCGGCCTGATCATCCCGGTGCTGGCTCCGCTGGTGGGCACCTTCACCGGCGACCAGGGCGACCATGCCTTCTGGTATGGCGTCATCACCTTCGCGTTCGGCTTCGCCAGCTTCTGGGGCTCGCCGATCCTGGGCGCGCTGTCGGACCAGCACGGGCGCCGCCCGGTGCTGCTGCTGGGCTTCTTCGGCCTGGCGCTGAGCTTCATCGTCACCGGCCTGGCCACCGCGCTGTGGATGCTGGTGGCGGTGCGGCTGATCAGCGGCGCGATGCAGGCCAATGCGGCGGTCGCGCAGGCCTATGTGGCCGACATCAGTGCGCCCGAGGAGCGCGCCAAGCGCTTCGGCATGCTGGGCGCGATGTTCGGCATGGGCTTCGTGCTCGGGCCGGTCATCGGCGGCCTGCTCGGCGCGATCGACCTGCATCTGCCCTTCTTCGTCGCCGGCGGGCTGGCGGTGCTCAACGCGATCTACGGCGTCTTCGTGCTGCCGGAGTCGCTGCCGCCCGAGAAGCGCCGCCCGGCCGACTGGAAGCGCGCCAACCCGCTGACCTCGCTGCGCCAGCTGCGCGACCTGCACGGCATCGGCGCGCTGGTCACGGTGATCGCGCTGGCGGGGCTGGCGCAGTTCATCCTGCACACCACCTGGGTGCTCTACACCACCTTCAAGTTCGGCTGGGGGCCGAAGGAGAACGGCTGGTCGCTGTTCGCCATCGGCGTGATGTCGGTGCTGGTGCAGGGCGGGCTGATCCGGGTGGCGCTGAAGCGCTCGACGCCGCAGCGCATCGCCGTCATCGGCCTGCTGTCGTCGACCGTCTGCTATGCGCTGTGGGGCGCGGCGACCGAGGCCTGGATGATGTACGCCATCATCGGCATGAATGTCTTCGGCTTCATGACGCAGGCGGCCATCCAGACCCTGGTCTCCAATGCCGCCGACGACAGCGCGCAGGGCCGCGCGCTCGGTGCGGTGGCCTCGCTCAACAGCGCGATGCAGGTCTTCGCGCCGGTCATCGGCGCGGGCCTGCTCGGCCTGGTGTCCGACCTGCCCCGGGGCGACTGGCGCATCGGCGCGCCGCTCTATCTCTGCTCGGCGCTGACGCTGGCGGCCTTCGTGCTGGCCGTGCGCCATTTCCGCCGCCATCCGGCCTTCGTCTCCCCTTCGGCGCCGCATGCGGTCTGAGTCCGTCCGCCCGGCGCCGTCCCGAATCGCATCGCATCGAACCGCTTCGCCCATGCAACACGACAAGATCCTCATTCTCGACTTCGGCTCGCAGGTCACGCAGCTGATCGCCCGCCGCGTGCGCGAGGCCCAGGTCTACTGCGAGATCCATCCGAACGACGTCTCCGACGAGTTCATCCGCAGCTTCGCCCCGAAGGGCATCATCCTGTCGGGCAGCCATGCCTCGACCTACGAGGACCACCAGCTGCGCGCGCCGCAGGCGGTCTGGGACGCCGGTGTTCCGGTGCTGGGCATCTGCTACGGCATGCAGACCATGGCGGTGCAGCTCGGCGGCGAGGTGAGCTGGTCCGACACCCGCGAGTTCGGCTATGCCGAGGTGCGCGCGCACGGCCACACCACGCTGCTGAAGGACATCCAGGACTTCGCCACGCCCGAGGGCCACGGCATGCTCAAGGTCTGGATGAGCCACGGCGACAAGGTCACTGCGCTTCCGCCCGGCTTCAAGCTGATGGCCAGCACGCCCAGCTGCCCGATCGCCGGCATGGCGAACGAGGACAAGGGCTACTACGCGGTCCAGTTCCACCCCGAGGTCACGCACACGCTGCAGGGCCAGGCGATGCTGACGCGGTTTGTCCGCGAGATCGCCGGCTGCCGCGGCGACTGGATCATGGGCGACTACATCGCCGAGGCGGTGCAGAAGATCCGCGAGCAGGTCGGTGACGAGGAAGTCATCCTGGGCCTGTCGGGCGGCGTCGACTCGTCGGTGGCGGCCGCGCTGATCCACCGCGCCATCGGCGACCAGCTGACCTGCGTCTTCGTCGATCACGGCCTGCTGCGCCTGAACGAGGGCGACATGGTCATGGACATGTTCGAAGGCAAGCTGCACGCCAAGGTCATTCGCGTCGACGCCTCGGAGCTGTTCCTGGGCCAGCTCGCCGGCGTGACCGACCCCGAGCGCAAGCGCAAGATCATCGGCGGCCTGTTCGTCGACGTCTTCAAGGCCGAGGCCGAGAAGCTCAAGGCCAGCGGCCAGGGCCACAAGGGCGCGACCTTCCTGGCGCAGGGCACGATCTATCCGGACGTCGTGGAAAGTGGCGGCACCAAGACCAAGAAGGCCACCACGATCAAGAGCCACCACAACGTCGGCGGCCTGCCCGAGCAGCTGGGCCTGAAGCTGCTGGAGCCCCTGCGCGAGCTGTTCAAGGACGAGGTGCGCGAGCTGGGCGTGGCGCTGGGCTTGCCGCCCGAGATGGTCTACCGCCATCCCTTCCCGGGCCCGGGCCTGGGCGTGCGCATCCTGGGCGAGGTCAAGCCGGAATACGCCAAGCTGCTGCAGCGCGCCGACGCGATCTTCATCGAGGAGCTGCGCGCCACGATCGACCCGGCCACGGGAAAAAGCTGGTACGACCTGACCAGCCAGGCCTTCACGGTCTTCCTGCCGGTCAAGAGCGTCGGCGTGATGGGCGACGGCCGCACCTACGACTATGTCGTGGCGCTGCGCGCGGTGCAGACCAGCGACTTCATGACCGCCGACTGGGCCGAGCTGCCGTACAGCCTGCTGAAGAAGGTGTCGGGCCGCATCATCAACGAGGTCCGCGGCATCAACCGCGTCACCTACGACGTCTCGAGCAAGCCGCCCGCGACGATCGAGTGGGAGTGATCCGCTCGGCGAATCGCCGCATGCGGCGCTGACCGGGCTTGACCCGGCGCGGCCCGGGGCAGCCAGGCGTGGTGCGATGATCGGCGGGACGGCTGCCGTGCCGTCCCCTCGTGTCTTCGCCTCGCCTTGCTCCAGGAGTCCCGCGCATGCGCCTGCCGCTGCTCCCGTCCGTCCTGTCGTCGGCCCGCCCGTGGCTGCTCCCGGCGCTGCTGGTGCCGATGCTGATGCTGCACGGGCCGGGCGCGGCAGCCGAGCCGCCTCCTGCGGCCGCGCTCTGCGCGCCTGACCAGCCCCCTGGCCAGTGGCTGGCGCCGACCGCCGCCGCACCGCGCCTGCTGCCCGCCGCCGAGCTGCTGGGCTGGATGGCCGAGGCGCAGGCGGTGCTGCTCGGCGAGCGCCACGACAGCGCCGAGGACCACCGCTGGCAGCTCCAGGTCCTGGCGCAGCTGCATGCGCGCCGGCCGGCGCTGGCGCTCGGGCTGGAGATGTTCCCGCGCCGGCTGCAGCCGGTGCTCGACGACTGGGTGGCCGGCCGGCTGTCGGAGGCCGAGTTCCTGCGCCGCTCGGAGTGGGACCAGGTCTGGGGCTTCGACGCCCGCCTTTACCTGCCGCTCTTCCATTTCGCCCGGATGAACCGGCTGCCGATGCTGGCGCTCAATGTCGAGCGCGGCGTGGTGGCCCAGGTCGGCCGGCGCGGCTTCGACGCGCTGGACGAGACCGCGCGCGAAGGCGTCGGCCGCCCGGCCGCGCCGCCGCCGGCCTACCGGCAGATGCTGGCGCAGATCTTCCAGTCCCACCCCGGCCCGGGCGATGCGTCCGGCGCTTCGTCCGCGCCGACGCCGGACCCGCAGGCGCTCGAGCGCTTCATCGGCGCGCAGGCCTTCTGGGACCGCGCGATGGCCGAGGTCATCGCCGCGCAGCTGGCGCGCGAACCCGCGCGGCTGGTGGTCGGCATCCTGGGCGGCGGCCATGTGCGCGACGGCCACGGCGTGGCGCACCAGCTGCGCGACCTGGGCGTGCAGCGCATCGGCGCGCTGCTGACCTGGGAGCGCGCCGAGAGCTGCCAGGCCCTGGGCGAGACGCTGGCCGACGGCCTCTATTTGATCGACCCGCCCCGCGACGACGCCCCGCCGCGCCTGGGCATCGCGATGGCGCCCGATGCGCAGGGCGTGCGCCTGAGCGCCGTCACCCCCGGCAGCCTGGCCGCCGCCGCCGGCCTGCGCGAGGGCGACCTGATCACCGAAGCCGCCGGCCGCCCGCTGCGCAGCCCCGACGCCCTGCGCGCCCTCGTGCAGCGCCAGCCGCCCGGCACCTGGCTGCCTTTGACGGTGCAGCGCGAGGGGGCGGGGAGGGCGCCTGAGGTGCTGGAGGTGGTGGTGCGCTTTCCGGCCGGTGGCTGATTGCTCGCACTGAGCGGCCCCTGCCGCGATCGCCTTTCGCGCCGATGGACTCTCGCGTCGATTGCCTCCGGCACCGACCGCTTCCCGCTCCTGACCCGGCACCCCGTCACGCCCCCGTCATCCTCGCGAAGGCGAGGACCCACAGCCACCGCCGCGCCCATAGACGAAAAAACGCGCTATCGCTATGCTGGCCGCCGCCACAACAACAACAGCGGCATCAACGTCAAACCCTGCCGCAGGGTTTCGGATCGATTCTTCCAGGGGAGAAAGCATGTACGGTATGGCCAAAGCCAGCGAACTGGCGCGCGCCCGCGGGTTGAGCTTTTGTCGCCCCATGGTGCACGCTGGGCCAGCGCTGCGCCTATTGGCAGAATCCTCTGTGCCGGGCGCGGTGCGAGGGGATGGCCCTTTCATTCGTTCCGTCGTCGATGGCGTGCCGATGCTAAAGGGTGATTAAACCGATGACAGGGAAAGCCACTGACCAATATTCAGCCGGCGAGCAGGGTCTGGGATATATCTACCAGGCACGTCTCGCGTTGTTACAGCTGCTTAAGTTGCCTGAAGATACGGCAGTCTTCCTTGAAAAGGACGATGACCTTGATTTTATAAACGGCGATGGTGGCAAGTCCTTGGCCTCGCTGAAGCACAAAGCGATCGGCGATAAGATCACCGACCTGTCAACTGACTTTTGGAAGTCCGTCAACATTTGGCTGGTGCGGTACAAGAGAGATGGCGGTGCTGCATCGAACCTACGGTTCTTCCTGTTCACCACTGGCACGGTGTCCACAGGTTCGTTCCTCGCCCGTCTTCTCCCCGATCAGCCTGTCGCCTCCCGTGATGCGGCAACGCTCACTAAACTGGCCGATGAGGCGCTTGCTAAATCGAAATCAAAAATTATTGTGCCAATTGCCGAGGCGTTCAATGAACTGAGCGATCCCGAGAAAAATGATTTTCTCGAGCGTATTCTGATCATAGATGGCAGCCCACGCATCGGCGACATCTCCGCGCTCATAAGGGACAATCACATGCGAAGCATTCGGCGGGAGTACCGCGATTTTGTCTTCGAGCGGCTGGAGGGTTGGTGGATGGATGCGGTAATCAAGCAGCTGACTGGCGCTAAGTCGGAGGGGATATTCGGTTACGAAGTGTCGGACAAACTCTCGAACTTCGCCGAGGAATATAAGGCGGACAACCTGCCTATCACATTCCGTGGAAAGATGCCCACCGACGAGATCGACACTGCTGCAGACCCGCGCCTGTTCGTAGCCCAACTGCGTGAGATCGGCATTTCTTCCAGTCGGATCAGGAGCGCGATTTTGGATTATTACCGGGCATTCGAGCAACGATCGGCTTGGGCGCGCGAAAACCTGCTTGTATTGGGAGAGGTCGAGGAGTACGAAGATCGCCTCACCGATGAATGGGGGCGCTATAAGGATGTCATTTTCGAGAAACTGAAAGACGATAGTGCGGAGAATACGTTACGCGAAGCCGGTGCAGATCTCTACCGCTGGGCAGAATTTGAGACGGGGAGGATAGAGTCCTTACGCATTCGCGCACGGGTGACGGAACCCTATGTCCTTCGCGGCAGTTTCCACATTCTGGCGGACACCACGCCCGAACCCAAGGTTTACTGGCATCCCAGATTCCTTGATCGTCTCGGTCAGGTGCTGGGGGTGGCCTCGTGAAGCGATGGGATCAGCGACCTTTCGAGATTAGGAACCTGTTCAACCCTGCATTCTGTGGCTTGGTCCTGTTCCGCGCTCTGCATGGCTACGAAGAAGAAGATGCCCGCGGCATGCCCTTTTCTCTGTCGCTGCTTGTGCTACCTCTGTGCCTGCACAAGGATTCTCGCGATGTGATCGCAGGCAGTCCACGCAGTTACTTGCTAAAGACCGCAGAGAAAAATCAGCAAATTATGGTGGGCTTCGCCGACCGGGTCACGCAGATGCTGCCGTATACCTTCGAGGGGTTCGGCCTGCTAATGGAAAGAGGTTGCATCGCCGTCGGGGACGAAGGTCGCATCCGGACTGTACCCAAGAAGGTGCGTAAGACCTTCGATGGAACCGCTGAAACCGTCGCTTGCCAGAGGGTGGCGCGGATCGTCGGAAAAGAATTCGCACGCATTGCCGACCGGGCGACCGTTTATACGACTTTCGGGATTCGTCCATGAAGATCAGATCTATTCACATCTATAGCCATGATAGCCAGCGCCGTGACCTCCGGTTTAAGGTAGATGGACTCAATGTCATCACCGGTCGCTCTTCCACCGGCAAGTCTGCGCTCTCCGAGATCATCGAATACTGCATGGGACGCTCCTCGTTCAACGTCCCCGAAGGCATCATCCGTGAAAAGGTGTCTTGGTTCGCCGTGGTCTACCAGTTCGAAAAAGAACAGGTACTGATTGCCAAGCCGACCCCGCCTGGTGGCGTCAGTTGCAGCACGGCAATGTTGCGAAGGGGTGCCAAATTGCAGGTGCCTGAGTTCAAGGATCTGGTGGTTAACACTGATGATGACAGCATCGTCGAACTGCTGTCGCGTTTACTGGGAATTTCTGAGAATCGAACAGAAGTTGCGCTTGACCACAGCCGATATAGCTACGACGCGAACGTCAAGCATACATTCTACTACCTGTTTCAGAAGCAGGGGCTAGTCGCTAACAAGGACCAACTTTTTTATCGCCAGAACGAGCAGTTCCAACCCCAAGCAATCCGCGACACGTTGCCAATCTTGCTCGGCGTTTCCTCCCACGACCGCTACGAGCTGGAATCTAAGCTGCGCCTAGCGCAGCGTGATCTGCGGATCAGCAACAAGAAGCTGCAGCAGGCGCGCGACGCTGTCGACACGTCACATGAAAAGGCTATTGGCCTCTACTCGGAAGCAAAGACGGTCGGCGTCATTGGTAACACCGACGAAAACTCGAGTGCTGACGGAATCATCGAAAAATTAAGGTCGGCGCTGTCTTGGAAGCCCGAAACGGTGCCAAATGACGACGGTGGCCGAATTTCACTTCTTGAGGATGATTTGGCCCAACTACGTCACAATCGCCGTAACATTCAGAATCGGATCGACTCAGCAAGACAGTTCGCCAAGCGGGCGGGCGGCTACGAAAATGAGGCCGCCGAACAGATTGGCCGGCTGGCCTCAATCAAGGCACTGCCGAAGAACCCCGACAGCGGCGAATGGCAATGGCCGTTCAGCGAACGGAATCTAGCGCTGGAGTCCCCGGTCGCCGTGGTCCTGCTCAACGAATTGGAATCGCTCGACAAAGAGTTGCGTGTTGCCACCGGTCAGCGCCCTAGGCTCGAGGCCTACCTTGCCGAACTGGCCGGCAACGCGGATAAGATTGCAGGTGATATAAAAAAGAAGGAGGCGGAGCTATCAGCGGCAATCTCGGCCAACGAGGTCATCGCCCAGATGGGCACCCGCAACAACGCTGCCGCGCGCGTGGTTGGCCGTATCAGCTTGTTCATTGAAACGATCCTCCCGAATGAGGATCTTGCTAAGTTGGAAGCAGAGAATCGTCGTCTCAGCAACAAAGTTAAGCAGTTTGAGGAGCAGATCGGCGCTGACGATAGCAACGAACGCCTAACCTCGATCCTCAACAACATCTCTGCACAGGTGTCGCGATACATACAGAAGTTCGACGCCGAATTCGGTCCTTACCCTGCAAGGCTCAATCTGCCGCAGTTGACAATAATCTTCGATCGACCCGAGCGTCCTGTGCCGATGGGCAGGACCGGTGGCGGCGAGAACCATCTGGCCTACCATCTGTCAGCACTGCTTGCTCTGCATCTATTCGCGGCGCAGAACAACCGGCCGATTCCGCGCTTCCTATTGATCGACCAACCAACCCAGGTCTACTTCCCGTCCGAGCAGGTCTACAAAGATGCTGATGGTTCGGTGCAGAAAACGGAAGCCGACGCCGATCTTGATGCAGTGCGCCGACTGTTCGAGTTGTTGCTTCAGTTCACTCAAGACGATGTTCCAGGCTTCCAACTTATCGTCACTGAGCATGCGAACCTGCGCGATGAGTGGTTCCAGGACGCGCTGGTTGAGGAGCCGTGGACCAAGCCGCCTGCACTTGTTCCAGTGGATTGGCCAGACCAGTGATCGCTTTTTTCGCGTGCGACGGGGCTTTGTTGCACAAAGCAACATTATTTCCAAGCCTCTACTCTGGCGCAACTACCTTGCGCTACATGCTGAGCAAGATTTTTCTTCATCTGAGCCTTCTCAGTAAGAAAATTTGTTTATGCAACAGAGCCCTGGCGGTTCTTCCAGAAACCCGCCTGAACAGCGACCAAACGATCCAAGCAACGCACACGAAACCAGCGACTGACAGGGAGAACAAGGTGTGGACTGCAAAAACACAACCAATCTTCGCTGCGGCGTTCTGCCTCGCACCCTCTGACAAAAGACGCGCGCGGCATCTTCCTTCGCTGGCCCGGATCGCGCTCTGCCTGCCCCTGCTGCTCTCGCCCCTGCAGTCCCGCGCCCAGGCCACGCCCGAGCCGCAGCAGGGCGTCGCCACCCACTACGACGCCACCGGCCCGGCGGCCTGCAGCTTCGATCCCGACCCGCGCGAGCGCCTGATCGCGGCGATGAACGCGGTGCAGTATGGCCAGGCCGACTGGTGCGGCGCCTCGGTGCGGGTCGACGGGCCGAAGGGCAGCGTCGTGGTGCGCATCGTCAACCGCTGCCCGGAATGCCCGGCCGGCCACCTCGACCTGAGCCGCGAGGCCTTCGCGCAGATCGCCGATCTGGTGACCGGCATCGTGCCGATCCGCTGGCAGCTCGTCAGCCCGGCGCTGTCGGGGCCGATCGCGTATCACTTCAAGCACGACAGCGACCTCAAGCTCAATCCCCACTGGCTGGCGGTGCAGGTGCGCAACCACCGCAACCCGCTGGTGCGGCTGGAATACGACGCCGGCGGCCAGTGGGTCGAGGTGCCACGCAAGGACCACAACTACTTCGAGATGACGCTGCCGAAGCAGGGGCCGGGTCATTACCGCTTCCGCGTCACCGACCTGTTCGGGCATCAGCTCGTCGACGAGGGCATCCCCTTCAAGGCGAATGCCACCGTGAAGGGCCGGGCGCAGTTCCCCCCGGCGCCCTGAACGAAGATCCTCGGCCCCCGCGGCCCGCCTGGCCCCGCCGGGCTTGCGCCCCGCGCCCGCCCGCCGCACCATGCGCGCCATGACGAACGACGACGATCTCTCCCCGCTGCCGACGATCCGCACCGGCCGCTATCGCCACTACAAGGGCGGCGAGTACCAGGTGCTCGGCGTGGTGCGCCACAGCGAGTCCCTCGAGCCGATGGTGCTCTATCGCCCGCTGGGCCGCGATGTCGGCGACTGGGTGCGGCCGTTCGCGATGTTCCTCGAGACCGTGGAGCACCAGGGGCAGCGCGTGCTGCGCTTCAGCCCGGTGGGCGACGACGCGGCATGAGCGCATCCGGGGCCGCGCGATGATCCTTTCCCCGCACGAGCTGCATTTCACCGCGATCCGCGCCCAGGGGCCGGGCGGGCAGAACGTCAACAAGGTGTCGTGCGCGGTGCACCTGCGCTTCGACATCCGCGCCTCCTCGCTGCCGGAGGCGGTCAAGGAGCGGCTGCTGCAGTCGCCCGACCAGCGCGTCAGCCGCGATGGCGTCATCGTCATCAAGGCGCAGGCCTCGCGCAGCCTGGAGCAGAACAAGCTGGAGGCGGTCGCGCGGCTGCAGGCGCTGGTGGCCGAGGCCGCGCGGGTGCTGCCGCCGCGCAAGGCGACCAAGCCGACGCGCGGCTCGCAGCGCCGCCGGCTCGAGGCCAAGTCGCAGCGCGGCGAGGTCAAGGCCGGGCGCGGCAAGGTCGGCTGGTGAGCTGACAGGCGGGCCGGGCCGCGCTCGGGTGCCGGCACAATGCCGCCCATGAGTCCTGATTGTCCGAACCCGGCCCTGCCGGCGACGCTGCCCGCCGACGACCCTTCGCCCGCGCAGGAGGCCGGCGCCGTTCCCGCGCGCCGCGCCAGCGAGGCGCAGCAGCGCTACGACCGCCTGATGCGCGAGATCGAGCAGCTGCGCGAGCGGCTGCAGCAGTGGCAGCAGTGCGAGAGCCGCTATCACGAGCGGGTCGCGCGCGAGCTGCAGCCGGAGCTCAAGCGCTGGTGCGAGCGGCTGCGCGAGCTGGCGCTGCGCATGGAGGGTGCGCTGTTCCTCGACCCGCCGCCGGGCAAGCCGATCGGCCGCGCGGCGCGGCTGAAGGCCGGCCAGTGGATGCTGTCGCTGGCCGCGGCGGTGCTGGCCGAGCGGCCGGACGATGCCGAGATGCTGGCGCTGCGCGCGCGCCATCAGGACGATCTGCCCGCCGAGGATGCCGAGGACGAGCAGGACGCCGAGGAGGCCGCCGTCCCGGCCGAGGATGCCGACGACGGCCTGGAGCCCTGGGAGCGCGAGGCCGCGCGCCGCCGCGCCCAGGCCGAGGCCAGCCGCCAGGCCGCCAAGCAGGGCCGCAAGGCGCAGGCCGAGCGCGAGCGCCGCGAGCGCCACGGCGGGCGCACCGCCAGCGCCGGTGCGGCCTCGCTGCGCGAGGTCTACCGCCGTCTGGCCAGCCGGCTGCACCCGGACCGCGAGCCCGACGAGGCCGAGCGCGCGCGCAAGACCGCGCTGATGCAGCAGGCCAACCAGGCCTACGCCGCCGGCGACCTGCTGACGCTGCTGGAGCTGCAGCGCCTTCACCTGCCCGAGCCGGTCGCCGCGCCGGTGGTGGCCGCTGCGGCCGCTGCGGCCGCCGGGGGCGACGAGGAGGCGCGGCTGCGCGACCTGATCGCGCTGCTGGGCGCGCAGCGCGAGCGCCTGCAGGCCGAGATCGACGAGATGGTGCGCCGCTTCGCGGTGCTGCGCCCGGACCTGCCCGCGCGCGCCGACACCATCACGCCGCAGCTGGTCGAGACGCTGCTCGGCACCGAGATCCGCGAGCTGCGCGCCCGCGCGACCGCACTGGAACGCGACCTGGGCTACTGCCGCGATCCGGCCAGCCTGGGCGCGTGGCTGCGGGCCTTCGGCTGAGGCGGCCGGCGCTCAGGCCGGCGCGACCGCGCGCGCCAGCTCGGCGACCGAGCAGGGCGCCGAGCCCTCGGCCTTGTTGTTGACGGTGACCAGCACCGGATGTCCGGCCGCGGCGGTGCCGCGCATGATGCGCGCCAGCGCCTCGCGGGTGGACGGATCGGGATCGACCAGCCGGTCGAAGGGCGCGTAGCCGGCCTTGGCGGCCTCGTAGCCGTGCGCGCCGTGGCGCCGGTTCAGATTCCAGCGGCAGACGAAGGCGCCGGGCCACATCGCGCGCAGCAGCGGCAGCTGCGCCTCGATCGGCGGCAGCCGCGGGTGCAGGCCCAGGCAGTAGCGCGCGCCTGCGGCCTTCAGCACATCGCGGAAGGCGGGCACCAGCCATTCCGGATCGCGCACCTCGACCGCGATCACCGCCTCCGGGGCTCGCGGCGCCAGCGCCGGCAGCGCGTCGAGCAGACGCGCCAGCCGCTGCAGCAGCGCCGGCAGGTCGGCCTTCAGCGCGCCGGGCAGCGGCCCGATCTCGATCACCAGCGCGCCGGCTCGTGTGCCCAGGCCCTCGAGCACCGGCTGCACGAACTGCTCGGTGGTCAGCACCGGGTCGAGGAAGGCCGGGTTGAGCCCGACCGGCCGGCCGCCGGCGTCGCGCTGCGCGCCGTCGCTGATCAGCGCCGGGGCCTTGACGACGAAGCGGAAGTCCTCGGGCACCTGCGCGGCCAGCGCGGCGAACTGCGCCGCCGTCATCGGCCGGTAGTAGCTGCGGTCGAGGCTGACGGTGCGCAGCAGCGGGTGGCGCGCGTAGGCGGCCAGGCCTTCGCGGGCCAGCGTCGCCTCGTCATGCCGTCCGGCCCAGACCAGGCCGGTCCAGCCGGGAAAGCTCCAGGACGAGGTGCCCAGGCGCAGGCTGGCGGGCAGCTGCCGGGCCAGCGCGGTCAGCGCGGGGTCGAGGCGGGCCGGCGCGACGGCGGCGGGCTCGGGCGGGTCGAAGAGAAGATCCTGGTGCGGCACGGGCGCGATGATGCACCGGATCGCGGGCCGGCGCGGCGCCAGGGGCCGGCTTCAGCCGCTCCGGCCGGAGGGCAGCGGAGTCGCCTCGGCAACGCCCAGACCGGCGCCGGGCGCCAGGCCGCTGTCGTCCTTCAGCGCCACGCCGGTGGCGCCCAGCCGGCGTGCCGCCTCGGCCAGCCACCACAGCTTGCGCGCCGCCTCGGCGTGCACCAGGCCCTCGGCACGCACATTCGACAGGCAGTTGCGCTCGGCATCGCTGCGGCCGACCTTCGGCGCGCGGGTCAGGTAGACGCCGAGGCTGTCGGGCGAACTCAGGCCCGGGCGCTCGCCGATCAGCACCGCCACCATCGCCGCGCCCAGGCGCTGGCCGATGTCGTCGCCCAGCGCGACCCGCGCCTGCGTGGCCACCACCACCGGGCCGAGCGACCAGCCGGGCGGGCGCTGGCGCCGGATCTCGGCCAGCAGCGGCACCGCCTGGCGCTCGATTGCCGCCGAGGACAGGCCGTCGCCGACGACGATCAGCAGCGCGTCGTCGGCCAGCGGGCCGTGCGCGGCCGTGTGTGCGTCGAGTTGCGCGCCGCCGGTGCCGCCGAGCCGCCGGCCCAGATCCGGGCGCAGCAGGTAGGTCGGCCGGTCGGCGGCGGCGCTGGCCACCTCGAGCGTCTGCAGCCCGAGCGCCTGCAGGCGCGGGCGCAGCGCGGCGACATCGAGCGGCAGGTGCACCGCGTCGCGCGCCTGCGCATGCGCCGCGCCGAAGGCCAGCAGCTCGCGGGTGGGCAGGCTGGCGCCGGCGCGGCCCAGGCCGATGCGCGCCGGCGTCAGCCTGCGCAGTGCGGCCCAGGCATCGGCGGGCACCAGCGCGCCCTCGTCGTGTCGGCGGTCGGCGTCGTGGTCGGCGTCGCTCATGCGAAATGCTCCAGCAGCGCATGCCGGGACGGGGAGGGCAGCAGCCGGCCCTCGGCGTCGGCCAGGCCCATGCGCTGCAGCCAGGCCTCGAACTCGGGCGCGCGCTTCAGGCCCAGCACCTCGCGCAGCACCAGCGCGTCGTGGAAGGAGGTGCTCTGGTAGTTCAGCATCACGTCGTCGGCGCCGGGCACGCCGATCAGGAAGGTGACGCCGGCCGCGCCCAGCAGCAGCATCAGGTTGTCCATGTCGTCCGAGTCGGCCTCGGCATGGTGGCTGCGCCGGCCACGGGCGCGCTATCCAGTTTTGGCAGCGCCGGGTTCCGGAGCGATCCCGATGCGTCGGCATGGCGCTTGCTGGATGCTGGGCGACCGGAGTCCGGCCGCCCAGTGCTGGTGCGTGGCTCCCGCTGCCGTCTTCCGCCTGCCGCCGCCCTTGCCATGACTGCTCTTTCCGCCTCGCCCGATGCCGCCCTGACCGCCTGTCCCGCCGTCGCGGTGCAGCATGTCGACACCCGCGATGTCGACGAGCAGGCCGCGCTGCTGACCGACTGGCATCAGGACTACGCGCAGCTGTCGGCCGGTGGCTTCGAGGGCCGCATCGACGAGGCCTGGCTCGACGGCGTGCATCTCTTCGTCGAGGCCACCAGCCAGCGGCTGCACCAGCGCGGGGAGCTGCGCGCCGACCGGCTCGCGCTCGGGCTGCCGCTGGCGCTGCCGGAGGTTGTGCAGGCCGGGCCGGCGCGCTTCTGCGGCCGCTCCGACTGGCAGGCCACGGGCGATGACGCCGAGGCGCAGGACGGCGCGGGCCATTTCTGCACCTTTTCCGGCCGTGGCGGCTTCGAGTTCTTCACGCCGGCCGGACTGGTGATGGCCGGCATGGAGTTCGACCGTGCCGAGCTGGCACGGCTGGCCACGCCCGAGGAGCAGGCGCTGCTCGAGCGCATCGGCCAGGTGGCGACGCTGCACCGCGCGCCCGAGGGGGCGCTGGCGACGCTGCGCGACTTCATGCGCGGCGCCTTCGAGATGCTGGCCGCGCAGCCCCGGCTGCTGGGCAATCCGGCGATGCGCAGCATGCTGCGGCAGGCGGCGCAGTCCAATGCGCTGGAGCTGCTGGTCGGGGCGGCGGCGCTGCCGCCCGATGCCGGCCAGCGCCCGCGCCTGCTGGTCGAGCAGGCCCGCGCGATCGTCGACCGCGATCCGGAAACGCCGGTCACGGTCGCCACGCTCTGCGCCGAGCTGGGGACCAGCCGGCGCACGCTGCAGGCGGCCTTCCAGCAGGTGCTGGGGCTGGCGCCGGCGGCCTATCTGCGCGCGACCCGGCTGGCCGGCGCGCGCCGGGCGCTGCGCCAGGCGCCCTCGGTCACCGAGGCGGCGGCGCAGTGGGGCTTCTGGCACTTCGGCCATTTCGCCCAGGACTACCGGCGCATGTACGGCGAGCTGCCCTCGCAGACCTGGCGGCGGCTGCATCCGGGCGCCGGCGGCGCCGCCCATTGAGCGACCGCGAGGCGGTGCCTGTGCCCATCGGGCCATCCCGCTGACGCCGGCCTGCGCGCCGGGCTATGCTGCCTTCATGAACCGAAACGATTTCCCGCGCACACCGGCCGGCGTGCTGCGCGTGCACCAGTACCTCGGGCTGCAGCCCGGCCCGAAGCTGATCGTGCTCGGTGGCGTGCACGGCGACGAGACCTGCGGCACGGTCGCGCTGGGCCGGCTGATCGAGGCGCTGGATGCCGGCCGGCTGCAGCTGCGCCGCGGCGAGCTGACGCTGGTGCCGGTCTGCAACCCGATGGCGCACCGGGCCGGCCGGCGCGAGGGCGAGCGCAACCTGAACCGCCGGCTGCTGCCGGTGGCGATCCCGCAGGACCATGAGGACCGCATCGCGCGGGTGCTGTGCCCGCTGCTGGCGCGCCACGAGGTGCTGCTGGACCTGCATTCCTTCCACACCGACGGCGAGCCCTTCGTGATGGTCGGCCCGCGCGACAACGACGGCGATCTCGAGCCCTTCCGCCACGAGGCGGCCGAGACCGCGCTGGCGGCGGCGCTGGGCGTGCGCCAGGTGGTCGAGGGCTGGCTGGAGGCCTATGCGAAGGGCGTGGCGCGGCGCGGGGGCGATGCGCAGTACGGCATCGGCACGACCGAGTACATGCGCTCGGCCGGCGGCTGGGGGCTGACGCTGGAGTGCGGCCGCCATGACGATCCGGCCGCGCCCGAGGTGGCCTGGCAGGCGACGCTGCGCACGCTCGAGCACCTGGGCATGATCGACATCGGCGCGTCCGCGCCCTGCGCGCGGCCGGACTTCGAGGTGGTGCGCCTGGTCGACGTGATCGACCGCGAGGCCGAGGGCGACCGCCTGGCGCGCGACTGGGCGAGCTTCGATGCGGTGCGCGCCGGCGAGGTGATCGGCTGGCGCGCCGATGGTCGCGAGGTGCTCGCGCCGGCCGACGGGCGGGTGGTGTTCCCGAACCCGCGTGCACGCGCCGGCGCCGAGTGGTTCTATCTGGCCGAGTTCAGCGGGCGCCGGCTCGGCTGAGGCCGCACAAGGCTCAGACGCGGCGGGCCAGCGGGCCCAGCGTCAGGCGCTCCATCGAACCGACCAGCTGCTCGAAGTCGCGCGAGGCCAGCTTCGACGGCCGGATCAGGCCGCCGCGCACCGCGTTGGCGTACTGCGCGCGGGCCATGTCGAAGGGCAGGGCCAGCCAGTTGCGCAGCGCGCGGTCGGCGTCGCGCTGCTGCGAGGGCAGCGCGGCGCGCAGCGGAGAGAGGGCGGTCAGCGGGTTCATCGGGGTGTACAGCATGATGATCTTGTGCGAGTTCTGTCTGGGGCCGGTTTGTACCTGAGGGTAAACCCTTGGTCAAATCGGCCTTGACAATTCCGGCACGGCTGCATCCCCCTTGTTCGATGTCCCCCGAGGTTCAGATCGCGGGTGCGGCATCCTCACGCGACGCACGTCGCGCAGCCAGGCGGCCGGCACCCAGCACGCCGATGATGCACACCGCGTAGAGCACCCAGCTCAGCGCCGGCTGCGCGGTGAAGACGTCGCCCAGCAGCTTCTCGCCCAGGATCATCTTGGCGGCGGTGAAGGCCAGCACCGCGGCACCGATCTCGGTGATGACCGGGAAGCGCTCGACCAGACCCAGCACCAGGCGGCTGCCCCAGACGACGATCGGCACGCTGATCAGCAGGCCGATGACCACCAGGTCGAAGGCGCCATGCGCCGCGCCCGCCACGCCCAGCACGTTGTCGACGCCCATCAGCGCGTCGGCGACGATGATGGTGCGCATCGCGCCCCAGAAGGTGCTGGCCACCGGGCCGTGGTCATCGCCGCCGTCCTGCGGCTTGATCAGGCCGTAGGCGACCCACAGCAGGCCCAGGCCGCCGACCAGCATCAGGCCGGGAATCTTCAGCAGCCAGACCACGCCCAGCGTCATCAGCGAGCGCACCGCGATCGCGCCGACGGTGCCCCACATGATCGCCTTCTTCTGCAGATGCGGGGGCAGGTTGCGCGCGGCCAGCGCGATGACGATGGCGTTGTCGCCGGCCAGGACGATGTCGATCAGGATGATGGCCAGCAGGGCCGAGAACCAGGCGGAGGAGAAGAGTTCCATGAGGACGGTGCGGTGTGCGCAGGCAAGAACGGCTGTTCGTTCGATTCAACGCAGCACGCGTGCAGGCATCCGGCAGGCGACCCGGGAGCGGTTCGGCCTTCAACCCGCGCCGCGACTGCAGCGGGTCGAAGGTCTTGTCCATCGTGCCGGGTGGCTCGACGCTCGATCCGGAGGCGGCCGCAGGCCACCACGTATTGACGAATCGCGCTCGGCAGGTGATCCGGGACCGGAACCTGCGCGGGACTACTCCCCTTCAGGACCGCGATTGGAACAGCTCGGGTCCGGGCTTGTCATCCCTTGCTGATGCGGATCAAGCCATCTTTGGCGAAATGTCGCTTCGGTGCAACGAGAGGATGTCGCTGCGGGGCCGCGCGGTTTGCCCGCTCATTTCAGCGTGGTCAGCGCCTGCTGCGCACCGGGCAGGCCGCGTTCGGCGGCGAAGCCGAGATAGCGCCGGGCCGCGACCGGATCGCGGCGCAGTCCGTGGCCGGTGGCCAGACGACGGCCCAGGTCCAGGCAGGCCGAAGGGTGGCCCATGTCGGCGGCATGCTGCAGCGCCTCCAGGCCGGCGGCCGTGCCGTGGCGGGCGACAAGCGCCGGGGCCAGCCTCAGCAGCGCGATGGTGTAGGTGGCCTCGGGCACCTGGCTTTCCTGGATCGAGGCCAGGTCGTCGGCGGCCGCCTGCAGCGCCGCAGCGGAGCGCGGCTCGAGCAGCAAGGTCGCTCGGGCCAGACCGATGCGCACCGTCGGGTCGACGGTGGGCACTTCCGTCGCCAGGGGCTTGAGCAGGCGGCGCGCCGCGGCGGCATCGACCGGCCGGTCCGCCACGCCCAGCAGCAGCGCCCAGGCCAGCACCTGCTGCGCCTGCCGGTCGCCCGCTTCCACGCGGGTCCGCAGCCAGTCGGCGGGCGGGTAGGTGCGCAGCCGGTAGTCGCGGCCGGTCTGGGCCCAGTGCGCGAGCTGCGCCTGCGCCTGCTGCTCGGCCTGCTGCGCCGCGATGCGGGTGCTGGCCGGCGGCAGCCGGGTGGCTGACCAGGCGAGCAGCGCGCAGGCCAGCAGCGTCATGCCGATGCCCAGGCCCATGCCGCGGCGCCAGACCGGCGCACGCCGCAGCAGGCGCACCAGCGCCGCGCCGGCCTCGCCGCCGAATTCGGCGGCGAGCTGGCGCCGCAGTCGCCAGTCGAGCGCCAGCGCACCGGTCGCCGCCGCCACGCCCCCGCCCAGCGCGCTCAGCATCCAGTCCGGCTGCGGCGCGGTGAGCAGCGTGAAGCCCCCCGAGAGCAGCGCCGCGCCGGCCAGCAGCGCCACGCCCGGGCGCCACAGCCGCTGCTGCCACAGCCGCTCCACCGCCTGCTGCATGCGCTCGCGGGCCTGGGCCGGATAGTCCGGCGCGACCCGGTCGTCGCCGGTGGCCGCCGCAGGGCCGATCACCGCGATGCGTGCGTTCAGCGGCGAGGCCAGAAAGCGCTGCAGGGCTTCGGACACATGCCGGCCGCTGCCCAGCGCATTGCGCTCGAGCGTCTGCAGGTCGAGCGCGAGCAGCCGGGAGGCCGCGTGGTGCAGCTCCGGCACCCGCAGCTCGGGCCCGAGCGCGGTGAAGGTCTGCGGCTGGGCGCCGATCTGCAGCGTGACCTGGCGCACCGGCAGGCGCAGCCGGTGGGTGGCCTGGACCGCGAAGGGCGCGGTGGTCCAGCGCACCGCCTCGAGCGTCGCCAGCGGGCCCAGCGCTGCCGGATCGGTCAGATGGCGGGCGCACAGCGCCGCCACCGTGGCATCCGGATGATGGATGTCGATCTGGTCCTCGACGAGAATCTGCTCGCGCAGCCGGCCGATGCGGTGGCGTCGGCCGCTGGCCTGGCAGTCGGTGCAGTCGATCTCGCCGCGGGCCTGGCAGCGTGCGCAGTCCCGGCGGCCTCGGCCGCCGCAGTCGGGGCAGGGCAGCTCGCCCTGGCGCTGGCAGGTGCGGCAGTCGATCCAGCCGCTGGCGCTGCAGGCCTGGCAGTCGCTTGTGCCGCCGGCCGGCGCCGACGCGGTGCGGCCGCTGCCGTGACAGGCGCCGCAGGCGATGCGGCCCAGGCCGCGACAGTCGGCGCAGCCGATCCGGCCGCTGCCGTGGCAGCCGGCGCAGGGCTGCTGCCCGCCGCTGCAGTCGGGGCAGTCGAGCCGGGCGCGGCCCTCGCAGGCCGGGCAGGTCTCGTCCAGGCCCAGCGGCGCTTCCAGCCCGGCGCTGAACAGCCCGCCGGGCAGCAGCCGACGGTAGCGGCCGCTGTCCTCATGGGCCCAGTGCTGGATCAGGGCCGGCGCGGTGCGCTCGGCTTCGGCCAGCCGGGCCTGCAGTTCGGTCTCGAGCGCCTGGGCGTCGGCGCAGGCGGCGATGCCCTCAGGCAGCGCGCCAGGGTGCGCGGTGACGATCCAGTCCAGCTCGACCCGCTGACGGGTGGTGACGGTGAGGTCGGCCCAGGACTCCTGCTCGGGCCCGAGCTCGCGCAGGTCCTGGGCCCTGAACCGGGTCAGCGGCTCGATCTGCGCCGCCACCACGTCGGCGACCCGCTGTCGTCGCCCTGTCTCCGATCCCCGCCTGCTCGTCATCCCTTGCCTCGATGTGCGGCCCCGATCGCCGCGGGCGTGAGGATGACACAAGCCGCGGCGGACTTGCAGTTCGGGCGTTCAGCGGCCAGTCAGTGCCAGTCAGCGGGTGGTTCGCGCGCGCCGGCGGGTCCAGGCGCGATAGATCAGGCGGTGCGCGATGCAGCGCCAGCGCGGATCGGCGGCCGGCGTGCGCACCGCCGCGGCGATGGCGCTGGCCGGCAGCGCCTTGTCATGCACGATGTAGCGGCCGCCGGCATCGGCATGAAAGTCCTCGCCGACCTGTGCATGGCCCTGCAGCGCATACAGCCGCAGCGCCGAGGCATTGTCCTCGTGGCACTGCAGGCCCAGCCGGCCCAGGCCCTACTCGGCGGCCAGACGCTCGCAGTGCGCCAGCAGCTGGCGGGCGATGCCACGGTGGCGGAATTCCTCGGTCACCGCCAGGATGTTGATCCACAGCGTGTCGCTCTCGGGCCGGGCCTGCACATGCACGAAGCCGGCGACGCGCCCGTCCAGACGCGCCACATGCATCAGCGGACGCTGGTAGCACAGCCACCAGCCCATCATCTCCTCGGTCGCATAGGGAAAGCAGCGGTCGACCAGCTCCAGCATCTCGACCCAGTCGGACGGGTGGCTCAGGCCGATGCTTGCCACGTCGGCCGCCGGGACCGAACGCGCGCGCTCGGGCGCGGACTTCGGAACGGCGCTCAGCGCCGGGGAGGGGGCGGTATCGTGTCGGGCATGAGCCAGCATGTTGTTCTGACCTTGTCTTGGCGTGGGGCTGAAGGCGGGTTCGGAGTGCCTGTGAAGTTCTTGCAGTTCAGGCATCTGCGCGCAGGCTATCCTGAACGCAGCGACTCTTGACCACCGATTCGTGGGGGATGGTTGCGCCGAGACCATTGTGGTTTCAGGAATGATGCATCCCGTCACGCGGCCGCACATCTGCAACCTTTTGCCATGAGCCTGCGATGAGCCTTCCAAGCACCGATCCCGTCGTCCATCTTCTTGTCGTCGGCCATGACGAGGCCGGCCGCGCCGCGCTGGTCGCGGCGCTGGCGGCCGAGGCGTGCCGCGCTGCACTGCGCCCGGCGCTGGCGGTGCAGGGCGCCGCGCCCGGGCAGGCGCTGGCGGCGGTGCGCGCCGATGCGGCGGTGCAGCTGGTGCTGATCGACCTGCACCAGGGCGACGAGGCGGTCGCGCTGGCGCAGGCACTGGCCCAGTGCCGCCCGGAGCTGTCGATCTACCTGCTGCTCGACGACGACGACACCCGCGGCCTGGTCGAGGCGCTGGCCAGCGAGCGCGTCGACGGCTACTTCTTCCGCGGCGATGCCGATCCGGCCGGCTGGGTGCGCATCCTGGCGGCCGAGGTGGCCGAGACCGCGGCCACGCCCTTCTACGACGCGCTGCGCGCCTATGTGGCGCAGGCCAAGGATTCCTGGCACACGCCCGGCCACGCCGGCGGCGATGCCTACCGCGCCAGCCCCTGGGTCGGCGACTTCCACGACTTCGTGGGCGAGCAGATGCTGCGCGCGGATCTCTCGGTGTCGGTGCCGCAGCTCGACTCGCTGCTGCACCCCACCGGCGTGATCGCGCAGGCGCAGCGCCTGGCCGCGCAGGCCTTCGGCGCGCGGCGCACCTATTTCGCCACCAACGGCACCTCGACCTCGAACAAGGTCATCTTCCAGACCCTGCTGGCGCCGGGCGACACGCTGCTGCTCGACCGCAACTGCCACAAGTCGGTGCACCACGGCGTGATCCTGTCGGGGGCTCGGCCGGTGTACCTGGACTCCTCGGTCAACGAGCGCCACGGCCTGTTCGGGCCGGTGCCGCGCGCGCGGGTGCTGCAGGCGATCCAGGATCACCCCGAGGCGCGCGTGCTGATCCTGACCAGCTGCACCTACGACGGCCTGCGCTACGAACTGGCGCCGATCATCGAGGCAGCGCACGCCGCCGGCATCAAGGTGATCGTCGACGAGGCCTGGTACGGGCACGCGCGCTTCCACCCCGAGCTGCGCCCGACCGCGCTGGAGGCCGGCGCCGACTATGTCACCCAGAGCACGCACAAGGTGCTCTCGGCCTTCTCTCAGGCCAGCATGATCCATGTGAACGATCCCGGCTTCGACGAGCACCTGTTCCGGGAGAACTTCAACATGCACGCCTCGACCAGCCCGCAGTACGGCCTGATCGCCAGCCTGGACGTGGCGCGCCGGCAGGCGGTGATGGAGGGCTACGGCCTGCTCGAGCGCTCGCTGGGCTTCGCCGCCGAGCTGCGCGAGAAGATCGACGCCACCGGCGTGTTCCGGGTGCTGGGCCTGGACGAGCTGCTGGCCGACGAGGTGCGCAGCGACGGCATCCGGCTCGATCCGACCAAGCTCACGATCGACATCTCGGCCTCCGGCTGGGGCGCCGACGAACTGCGCGACGAGCTGATCGAGCGCTTCAACATCCAGATCGAGAAGAACACCCACAGCACGCTGACGCTGCTGCTGACCATCGGCACGACGCGCAGCAAGGTCTCGCGGCTGTTCGACGCGATGCTGCGGCTGGCGCGCCAGGCGCAGAAGGAGCGCCGCGAGCCCCGCCCGGCGGCGCGGCTGCCGCGCATTCCGCATTTCACCCGGCTGGCCTGCCTGCCGCGCGATGCCTTCTACGAGGCGGGCGAGCGTCTGGCGCTGCTCGACGACAGCGGCCTGCCCAATCCGGCGCTGGTCGGGCGGGTCTGCTGCGACCAGATCGTGCCCTATCCGCCGGGCATCCCGGTGCTGGTGCCGGGGCAGGTGATCGACGCGGCCATCCTGGGCTACCTGGTGCGGTTGCTGCAGTCGCAGCGCTCCATCGAGCTGCACGGCCTGGCGATGCGCGACGGCGAACCGCACCTGCGGGTGCTGCGCGAGGCGGAGCGGGCGCGGCTGCGGCCGCTGGACGGCGGCTGAACTAAGATCGCCGCCCCATGCCCCAGACCCTCGCCGCCCCGGTCCACAGCGACCTGCTGATCAAGAAGAGCCGCTTCATCGGCTGCGTGCAGCCGATGGCCGACCGTGCCGGCGCCCTGGAGGTGGTGGCGCGGCTGAAGGCCGAGCATCCGGGCGCGGCCCATGTCTGCTGGGCGCTGCTGGCGGGCGGGCAGTCGGCCGCCAACGACGACGGCGAGCCCGGCGGCACCGCCGGGCGGCCGATGCTCGACGTGCTGCGCCATCAGGAGCTGGAGGGCGTGCTGGCGACGGTGGTGCGCTACTTCGGCGGCGTGAAGCTGGGCGCCGGCGGCCTGGTGCGCGCCTACACCGATGCGGTCGCGCAGGCGCTGCTGGGCGCCGAGAAGGTGCTGCTGCAGCGCATGACCGCGCTGCGCTGCACCGTGCCCTATGCGCTGGAGGGGCGCATGCGCCGCGAGCTCGAGGCCGCCGGGGCGCTGCTGGGCGAGGTGAGCCACGGCGCGCAGGTCGAGCTGAACTTCCAGCTGCCCGAGACCCAGTCCGCCGCGCTGAAGGCCCGGCTCGACGAGGCCGGGCAGGGGCGGGTGGGCTGGCTCGCGCCGGCCTGAGCCCCGGCCGATAGAATCCCCGGCCTGCAGCCTTGGCTGCATCCGATTTTTCCGATTCCGACCCGATCCGCCCGATGTCGAACCCAGACCGCTCCGCGCCTCCGCCTTCCTTCTTCCGCCGCCTGTCGCTGGCGCTGTCGGTGCTGTTCAGCGGCGAGCTGGCGCGCCGGCTGGTCGAGCCGCCGGTGGGGGTGGCCCCGCCTGCGCCCGCCCCGGCGCCGGCTCCGGTAGCCGCGCCCGCGCCGGTCGAGCCGCCGCCTCCGCCCCCGCCGCCGCAGATCATCACGCTGAAGGAAGCCACGCCTGACGCGGCGCTGCAGCTGCTGGGCCTGCTGCAGCGCGACGCGCGCCTGATCGACTTCGTGCAGGAAGACATCGCCGCCTATGGCGACGCCGACATCGGCGCCGCCGCGCGGCTGGTGCACGAGGGCTGCCGCAAGGTGCTGAAGGAGCACATGACGCTCGCGCCGGTGCGCGCCGAGAGCGAGGGCGCGCGCATCACGCTGCCGGCCGGCTTCGATGCCGCGCAGGTGCGGCTGACCGGCAACGTCGTCGGCCAGGCGCCGTTCACCGGCACGCTCAGCCACCGCGGCTGGAAGGTGACCGAGCTGCGCCTGCCGCAGCTCGCCGAAGGACATGACGCGTCGATCGTGGCGCAGGCGGAGGTGGAACTGTGAGCCAGGACAACAAGGACATCCGCTACAGCATCGGCATCGACCTGGGCACCACGCACAGCGCGCTGGCCTGTGTCGATCTGGCCGCCAGCGACGGCGAGAAGACCGTGCACCAGGTGCTGGCGGTGCCGCAGGTGACGGCGCCCGGCGCGGTGCAGGCGCTGCCGCTGCTGCCGTCCTTCCTCTATCTGCCGCACCCGGACGAGCTGGCCGCCGGCGACCTGTCGCTGCCCTGGGGGGCCGAAGTCGGCGCCTCGGTCGGCACGATGGCGCGCGCACGCGGCGCCACCACGCCGATCCGGCTGGTGTCGAGCGCCAAGAGCTGGCTGTGCCACCCCGGCGTCGATCGCCGCGGCCCGATCCTGCCGGCCGACGCGCCGGCCGAGGTCGAGCGCGTCTCGCCGCTGGAGGCCTCGCGGCGCTATCTGGCGCACCTGCGCGAGGCCTGGAACCATGCGCACCCGGACGCGCCCTTCGAGCGCCAGTCGGTCACGGTGACGATGCCGGCCTCGTTCGATCCGGCCGCACGCGAGCTGACCGCCGAGGCCGCGCGCCTGGCCGGCTTCGGCCCGGTCACGCTGCTGGAGGAGCCGCAGGCCGCGCTCTACAGCTGGATCCAGAACAGCCAGGGCGGCTGGCGCAAGACGGTCAAGCCGGGCGACGTGATCCTGGTGGTCGACGTGGGTGGCGGCACCAGCGACTTCTCGCTGATCGCGGTGCGCGAGATCGACGGCAACCTCGAGCTGACCCGCATCGCGGTGGGCGACCACATCCTGCTGGGCGGCGACAACATGGACCTGGCGCTGGCGCACACCGTCGCGCGCCGGCTCGCCGCCGAGGGCAAGACGCTGGACGCCTGGCAGATGCGCGCGCTGACCCAGGCCTGCCGCGCCGCCAAGGAGGTGCTGCTGTCGGATGCGGCCGCGCCGGCGCAGCCGCTGGTGGTGCCCAGCCGCGGCTCCAAGCTGATCGGCGGCTCGATCCGCACCGAGCTGAGCCGCGAGGACGTGACCGCAGTCATCCTGGAGGGCTTCTTCCCGAAGGTGGAGGCGGCGGCGCGCCCGGTGCAGCGCCCGCGCATCGGCCTGCAGCAGCTGGGCCTGCCCTATGCGCAGGATGCGGCCGTCACCCGCCATCTGGCCGCCTTCCTGGGCCGGCAGGTCGGGGCGCTGGCCGAGCTGCCGGAGCTGGCCGCGCGCCAGGCCGAGTCGGCCAGCTTCCTGCATCCGACCGCGATCCTGTTCAACGGCGGCGTGTTCCGCGCGGGCGTGCTGGCCGAGCGGCTGCTGGAGACGATCAACGCCTGGCTGGCCAGCGAAGGCGCGCCGGCGGCGCGCTCGCTCGACGGCGCCGATCTGGATCTGGCGGTGGCGCGCGGCGCGGCCTACTACGGCCATGTGCGCCAGGGACGCGGCGTGCGCATCCGTGGCGGCACCGCGCAGGCCTACTATGTCGCGATCGAGTCCTCGATGCCGGCGGTGCCGGGCTTTGAGGCGCCGATCCAGGCGCTGTGCGTCGCGCCCTTCGGCATGGAGGAGGGCACCGATGTCGCGATCGACGCGCAGTTCGGCCTGGTGGTCGGCGAGCCGGTGCATTTCCGCTTCCTCGGCTCGACGGTGCGCCGCCAGGACAGCGCCGGCGTGCTGCTCGACTTCTGGGGTCCGGACGAGCTGATGCCGGCCGGCGAGATCCAGGCCACGCTGCCGGCGCAGGGGCGCACGCCCGGCGAGGTGGTGGCGGTCACGCTGCATGCCGCGGTGACCGAGGCCGGCACGCTGGAGCTGGCCGCGGTGCCGGTGGGCGGCACCGAGCGCTGGAAGGTCGAGTTCGACATGCGCGGCCAGCCGATCGAGGGCTGAGGCGGTGGCGGCGGCCTTCGTCGTCGGCATCGACCTGGGCACGACGCACACCGTCGTCGCCAGCGCGCCGCTGGGGGCGGGCGGCGAGCGCGGCGGCGAGGCCGGCGCGATCACGCTCTTCGGCATCGACCAGTGGGTCGCGCCGGGCGAGCTGGGCCGGCCGGCGCTGCTGCCCAGCGTGCGCTACCACCCGGCGCCGGGCGAGCTGCTTGAGAGCGCCTTGCCCTGGGGTGAGCGCGCCGCGGGCGACACCACCGAGCCGCCGGCGCTGATCGGCGTGCTGGCGCGCCTGCGCGGCGGCGAGGTGCCGGGCCGGCTGGTGGCCAGTGCCAAGAGCTGGCTGTCGCATCCGCAGGCCGACCGGCTGGCCCCGATCCTGCCTTGGGGCGCCGACGACAGCGTGTCGCGTGTCTCGCCGGTCACCGCCAGCGCGAGCTATCTGGCGCAGGTGCGCGCCGCCTGGAACCGCCATCACCCGGACGCGCCGCTGGAGCGACAGCGCCTGGTGCTGACGCTGCCGGCGTCCTTCGACGAGGCGGCGCGGGCGCTGACGCTGCAGGCCGCGCGCGAGGCCGGCCTGCCCGAGCCGCTGCTGCTGGAGGAGCCGCAGGCTGCCTTCGGCGACTGGGTCTGGCGCCACCGCGATCGCCTGGCCGAGGCGCTGGACGGCGTGTGCCGGGTGCTGGTCTGCGACGTGGGCGGCGGCACCAGCGACTTCACGCTGATCGATGTCGAGCCGCCCGAGGCGGGGGCCCCGGCCGGCACGCCGCCGACGCTGCGCCGCCGTGCGGTCGGCCAGCACCTGATGCTGGGTGGCGACAACATGGACCTGGCGCTGGCGCACCTGGTCGAGCGGCGGCTGGCCGGCGGCGGCGTGGCGCCGCCGCTGTCGGGCGCGCGGCTGTCGCAGCTGGTGGCGCGCTGCCGGGTCGCCAAGGAAATGCTGCTGGCCGACGACGCGCCCGAGTCGGTGGCAGTCACGCTGCTGGGCGGCGGCTCGAAGCTGGTGGGCGGTGCGCGCAGCGTCACGCTCGGCCGCGAGGAGGTGAGGGCGCTGCTGGTCGACGGCTTCTTCCCCGCCGTGCCCTTCGAGGCCGAGCCGCAGCGCGCCCGCACCGCGCTGGTCGAGTTCGGCCTGCCCTACGCCAGCGACGCGGCGGTGACCCGCCATCTGGCCGCCTTCCTGCGCCGCAGCCTGCTGCCGGGCGAGGCGCTGCCCGATGCGGTGCTGCTCAACGGCGGCGTCTTCCGCGCCGGACAGCTCGCGGCGCGGCTGGTCGAGGTGCTGGCCGCGTGGCGGGGCGGCGCCGCGCCGCGGCTGCTGCACAACGCCGATCCGGACGTGGCGGTGGCGCGCGGCGCGGTGGCGCATGCGCTGGCGCGCCAGGGGCGAGGGCCGCGCATCGGCGGCGGCGCGGCGCGCACCGTGGTGCTGCGGCTGGACGACGGCCGCGCGGTCTGCCTGCTGCCGCGCGGCACCGACGCCGGCCGGGCGCTGGCCCTCGACGGGCGCAGCTTCCGGCTGCGGCTGGGCCAGCCGGTGCGCTTCCAGCTGGCCTCGCTGCGCGGCGAGGCGGGCCCGCCGCCCGAGCCCGGCGCGCTGCTCGACCTGGGCGAGGCGGGCGACGAGGCGCTCAACCCGCTGCCGCCGGTGGCCACCGTGATCGAGGCCGGCGAGGGCATCGGCGCGCGCGGGGCCTCGGTCACCGTGCGGCTGGAGGCGCAGCTCAGCGAGATCGGCGTGCTGGCGCTGCAGGCGGTGGCGGTCGATGACCCCGGTCGACGCTGGGCGCTGGACTTCCAGCTGCGCGCCAGCGGCCCGGCCGATCAGGTGCAGCCGGCGCAGGCGCTGCAGGACGCGCAGATCGCGCCGCGCCTGCCCGAGGCGATCGCGGCGATCGAGCGGCTGTTCGGTGCGCGCTCGGGCGGCGAGCGCCCGGCGCCGAAGGAGATCAAGCAGCTGCGCCAGACGCTGGAGACGCTGCTGGGCCCGAGGGAAAGCTGGGCGCGGCCGCTGGCGCGGCGGCTCTTCGACGTGCTGTGGCAGCGTGCCAAGGGGCGGCGCCGTTCGGCCGACCATGAGCGGGTCTGGCTGAACCTGGCCGGCTGGTGCCTGCGCCCGGGCTTCGGCGATCCGCTCGACGGCTGGCGCCTGGGCCAGCTCTGGACGATCTTCGAGGCGGGTGTCGAGCACCGCGGCGACGCGCAGGTGGCGATCCAGTGGTGGACGCTGTGGCGCCGGGTCGCCGGCGGCCTGGACGAGGCGGCGCAGCTGCGCCTGCTCGACGACTTCGGCTACAACCTGCAGGCGGCCGAGCATCCCGGCGCGCCGCTGCCGCCCAAGCCGTCCGGCCTGGTCAAGGGCGGGCACGACGACATGGTGCGCCTGGGCGCGGCGCTGGAGCGCATTCCGCCCGAGCACAAGGCGGAGGTCGGCGACTGGCTGCTGGCGCCGCTGCAGGGCGAGAAGGTCGCGAAGGCCTCGCCCGAGCGCGACGAGCTGCGGCTGTGGGCGCTGGGGCGGCTGGGCGCGCGCCAGCCTTTTCACGGCAGCGTGCACGGCGTGGTGCCGGCCGAGGTGGCGGCGCGCTGGATCGACGCGCTGCTGGCGCTGGACTGGCGCCGCCGGCGCATGGCGGCGTTCGCTGCGGCGCAGCTCGCGCGCCTGACCGGCGACCGGGTGCGCGATCTGGACCCGGACCGCCGTGCGCAGGTGCTCGAGCGCCTGGCCGCCTCGGGCGCGGCGCCGAGCTGGGCGCGCATGGTGAGCGAGGTGGTGCAGCTCGACGCCGCCGACGAGCAGGCGCTCTTCGGCGAGTCGCTGCCGCCGGGGCTGGTGCTGGTGGACTGAGGCGGAGGCGGCGCCGCATGGGGCGGCCGCGTCGGCGCTCACTGCGTCAGCACGATGGCCTTCTCGTTGATGTAGCGGCGGAACTCCGACTGCGGCAGCGCCGCGTTCTGGTGGGTGTCGCCCGCCTCCCAGCTGATCGTCACGTCCTGCGGCGTCTGCTGGATCTCGACCGGACCACGGGGAATGCGGCACTTTGGACCGTCGCCCAGGCGGTATTCGACCTGGCCGGTGATGCGTGCGTTCGAGGTGTTCATGGGCAGGCTCCTTCGGTGGTTGGTGACAGGCCTGATGGTCGCCGCCAAAGTGTTCGGGGTCTGCCGGAGGAGGGGGCGTGGTGGCGTGGGCGATGTCCGACAGGCCGGTCGCTAGAATCGCCGGTTCCCTGTTCCGTCCACCGCACCGTCCGCCATGAACGATCGCCTTGCCGTCCTGCCCCAGTACCTCCTGCCCAAGCAGGCGCTGACCGAGCTGGCCGGCCGGCAGGCGAACCGGGCTGCCGGCGCGCGCACCACCGCGGTGATCCGCTGGTTCATCCGCCGCTACGGCGTGAACATGGCCGAGGCGCTGAACCCCGATCCTGCCGCCTATCCCACCTTCAACGAGTTCTTCACCCGGCCGCTGAAGCCGGACGCGCGCCCGCTGGCGCAGGCCGAGCTGATCTGCCCGGTCGACGGCGCGATCAGCCAGTTCGGCCCGATCGAGCGCGATCAGGTCTTCCAGGCCAAGGGCCACCGCTACTCGACCACCACGCTGGTCGGCGGCGACGCGCAGCTGGCGGCGAAGTTCGACGACGGCCTGTTCGCGACGCTGTATCTGAGCCCGCGCGACTACCACCGCATCCACATGCCCTGCGCCGGGCGGCTGCTGCGCATGATCCATGTGCCGGGCGAGCTGTTCTCGGTCAACCCGACGACGGCGCGCGGCGTTCCCGGCCTGTTCGCCCGCAACGAGCGGGTGGTCTGCGTCTTCGACCGCGGCGACGGCCTGGGCGAGTTCGTGCTGGTGCTGGTGGGCGCGACCATCGTCGGCAGCATGGCCACCGTCTGGCACGGCATCGTCAACCCGCCGCGCTCCGGCGCGCTGCGCGACTGGCGCTACGACGCGCCGGGCCAGGCGCCGGTCCTGCTGAAGCAGGGCGAGGAAATGGGCCGCTTCCTGCTCGGCTCGACCGTGGTGATGCTGTTCCCCAAGGCGGCCGCCGGTCAGGCGCCGCTGCGCTTCCACCCCGACTGGCGCCCGACCCGGGCGATCCGCCTGGGCGAGGCGATGGCCGCGCGCTGATCCGGGATCATCCCCCCTCAATCCCGGCGGAGGCGGGCCGACAAAGGGGGACGATGAATGCGGTCTCCTATCTTGATGTCGGCTGGCACCCCGGCACCGTGCTGCTGTCGGTGCTGGTGGCGACCTTCGCGTCCTATGTGTCGCTCGAGCTGTCGCGCCGGGTGCGCGATCTCGATGGCGCCGTGGCGCATGCCTGGTGGCTGGCGGGCTCGCTCACCATGGGCACCGGCGTCTGGTCGATGCACTTCGTCGGCATGCTGGCCTTCGACGCGCCGCTGGCGCTGGGCTATCGCCATGACCTGACCGCACCGTCTTGGCTGGCGGCGCTGGTGGCTGCCGGCATGGCGATGGCAGTGGCCGGGCATCGGCAGGTGGACCGGCGCCTGCATCTGGTGGCCTCGCTGGTGATGACCGCGGGCATCGTCTCGATGCACTACCTGGGCATGGCCGCGATCGATCTGCAGCCGGGCATCGACTGGGACTGGCCGCTGGTGGGGGCCTCGGTGCTGATCGCGCTGATCGCCTCGGCGGCGGCGCTGGCGCTGTTCCTGCGGCTGCGCGGGCTGCATGGGCGGGCGCGTCTGCTGGCGCAGGTCCGCTCGGCGCTGGTGATGGCCGCGGCGATCTGCGGCATGCACTACACCGCGATGGCGGCGGCACGCCTGCCCGAGGGCATCGTCTGCCTGAGCGCCGATGCGCTGGGCGGCCGCGGCCTGCTGCTGGCGGTGCTGCTGTTCACCGCGCTGGTGCTGTGCGCGGCGCTGGGCACCGCGATCTTCGATGCGCGCCAGCAGCGCCGCGAGCGTCAGCTCTCGCGCTCGCTGGCCAGCGCGAACGCCGAGCTGCAGACCGCCAACGAGGAACTGCGCCGGCGCGCGCTGACCGATCCGCTGACCGGGCTGGCCAACCGCATGGGCCTGGAGGACCGGCTGGGCCGACCGGGCTCGCAGGACGGCGTGCCGGTCGCGCTGGTCTTCATCGACCTCGACGGCTTCAAGGCGATCAACGACTCGCTCGGCCGCGCCACCGGCGACCGGCTGCTGGGCAAGGTGTCGCGGCGCATCCGTCGGCGCTGCCGGCCGGTCGATCTGGCGGTCCGCCTCGGGGCGACGAGTTCGTGCTGCTGCTCGAGGGCGAGGAGGCCGAGCCGCGGGCGCTGGACCTGGCCCGCCGGCTGCTGGTCGACCTGCAGCAGCCCTACCTGCTGACCGAGAAGCCGGTGTCGCTGTCATGCTCGATCGGGCTGGCCTTCGGGCCGCGCCATGGCCAGGGCGACGTGCTGCTGGGCTGCGCCGACGCGGCGATGCATGCGGCCAAGCGCAGCGGCGGCGGCTGCCTGCTCTGCTACGACAGCCACATGAGCGCGGAGGACTCCTCCGACCAGCTGCATCTGGGAGCGCGCGCCGAGGGGCGCGGTGCTGCCGCTGTCGGCATCGTCCGACAGCGCGGCGGGCCTGCGGACGGCGGCGCCGGCCTGAGCGGTCCGGCAGCATGGGGGCATCCATCGATGCCGCCATGCTCCGCCCGCCATGTACAACCGCCGAACCCTGCAGCAGAAGACCTTCCTGATCCTGCTGGTCCTCGCCAGCATCGCCTTTGCGCTGGTGCTGCTGCCGCTTTGGGTGCCTGTCTTCTGGGGGGCGGTGCTGGCCATGATGGCCGTGCCGATGCGTCGGCAGATGATGCAGCGCGTGCCTTGGTTGCAGGCTCAGCCGGGCACCGCCTCGGCCTTGACGGTGCTGATGGTGCTGCTGGGTGGCATCGTGCCTGTGGTGCTGTTCGCGCTGGCCCTGTCGGCCGAGGTGCTGGCCTTCTATCAGCAGCATGCCAGCGATCCACAGCAGCTGGCCCGGCATGTCGACACGCTGATCGGACGGCTGCCGCCGACCTTGACCGGCATGCTGCAGCAGTTCGGTCTGTCCGATGCCGCGGCGCTGCGCGACCGCCTGCTGGCCGCACTGGCGCGGGGCAGCCAGGCGATTGCCGCCCAGGTGCTGTCTCTGGGGCAGAACCTGTTCGAGTCTCTGCTGTCGCTGGCGCTCACGCTCTATCTGATGTTTTTCCTGCTGCGTGATGGCGCCCATCTCAGCCGGCGCGTGCGTCAGGCCATGCCGCTGGCGGCCGAACACAAGACCAGACTGATCGGCAAGTTCGCCACGGTCGTGAAGGCCACCGTCAAGGGCAGCATCGTGGTCGCGCTGGTCCAGGGGCTGCTGGGCGGCCTGGCCTTCATGGTGCTGGATCTGCGTGCGCCCCTGCTGTGGGGTGCACTGATGGCACTGCTGTCGCTGCTGCCGGCAGTGGGAGCCGGGCTGGTCTGGGTGCCGGCGGTGCTGTGGCTGGCGGCGGACGGCCGCATCGGTGCGGCGGCGGCGCTGGTGGCGTGGGGGGTACTGGTGATCGGTCTGGCCGACAACCTGCTGCGACCGCTCCTGGTCGGCAAGGACACCCGTCTGCCCGACTATCTGGTGCTGATCTCCACGCTGGGCGGGCTGTCGCTGTTCGGGGTGCACGGCATCGTGCTGGGGCCGGCCATCGCGGCGCTGTTCATCGCGGCCTGGGATCTTCTGGCGGCCGACACCGTCGGGCCGGCCGCCGCTTCGGCTGCGGGCCTGCCGGTTGCGCCGGTCATCGCCGCACCTTCAGCCACCCCGGCCGTGCCAACAGATCACATGGTGACCAGCACCAGCGCCAGCAGCCCGACGACCGTCACGCCGAGGCCCGCCAGCGCGACATGGATGATCTTCAGCCGCGACTGACCCTCTTCGCGCTGCGACGACATGTCGTCGCGCAGCCGGCCCAGCCGGTTGTCGATGTCGCGTGACTGCATGTCGAGCAGCTCGCGCTGCTTGGCGATCGCGGCTTCCATCTGTTCCAGATCCGCCTTGCGCGCGCTGATCTCGCGGTCGATCGCGAAGGCGATCTCGGCGACATCGGCGGCGGTCTTCTGCTGGTCGGTCTGCTGCTGCGCGAACTTGGTGTCGACATAGCGCGCCAGCGAGCGGCGGGTGTTGCCCAGCTCGGTCATCACCCCGTCGTTGCGCTCGCCCAGCGCGGTGAGCTGGTCACCCAGCGCGCTGACCTTGCTGGTCAGCGTGGCGATCTGCTCGGTCATCTGCGTCTTCAGCCGCGCAGCCTCCTCGCCGGACTGCAGCAGCCGGGCATCGACGCTGGCCGCGCCGGAGGCCAGGGCCTCCTCGACCTGGCGCATCAGCGTCTCGCGCAGGCCCTGGATTTCCTTGTTCAGTGCCACCACGCGGCGGTGGCCGTCCTGGCTCTGCTCGCGCAGCTGGTAGTAGTCGTTGACCAGATGCTCCAGGCCGGCCTGCTGCTCGGCCAGGGTGTCCTGATGCTTGAGCAGCTCCTGGGTGTTCAGGTCGAGACGGACCGTCTGTTCGCCCACCTTGCGGGCGATCATCGCCAGCGTGTCGTCGAAGGCGGCGGGCCCCATCGGCATGTCGGGCTTGCGGCCCGAGGGAGAGATGTGGTGGATCCGCTCGTTCATCGCAGCATGTCCTCGGTTGGCAGTCATGGGTCTTGTTTTGATGTCTTGTGCGCGTGTCGGCGCGTATCGTCACGGCCGATTCTGTTCGCGCGACCCGGGCTCGATCGCTGGATATGGCGGCACTTTTCGCACTTCGAATCCGCACAAACCGAACCCGTACCACGCATCCTGCCGACGCTGGCCGCCCCGGTCCGGTCCGAACTCGTCGGCATCGACCGAGGTCGCTACACCTTCGTGCAGCTGTTCACAAGCGGGTCTGTCCCCGTTCAAGACAGGGCTTTGCCGACCGATGAGCAGGTTCTCATTCCCGACCCGAGGAGGTCCGCCCATGAATGCTGTCGTCACGTCCCGCACCGATCGCTTCGTCCAGCAAGCCTGTGCGCTTCCGGCCATGCCCGAGGTGGCCAACAAGCTGCTGCGGTCCTTCGACCGCGATGACCTGTCGCTGAACGAGCTCGCCGGCCTGATCGGTCGTGACCAGACGCTGTCGGCCCGGGTGCTGCGGCTGGCGAACTCGGCCCGCTACAGCCCGTCGCGCTCGGTGACCTCGCTCAACGAGGCGGCGATGACGCTGGGCACGCGCACGCTGCGCGATCTGGCGCTGTCGGCCTGCATGGTGGGCATGTTCCCGTCGATTCCCGGCTTCGATCGTCTGGCCTTCTGGCGCACCACGCTGGCCACTGCGGCCTACGCGCAGCCTCTGGCGCGCTTCCTCGAGGAGGACGAGGACGCCGCCTATCTGGGCGGCCTGATGCTGCGCACCGGCCAGCTGCTGATGCTGATGGTCGACCCCGACATGACGCAGCGCATCGGCCGCCTGTCGCTGGAGATCGACAGCCGCATCAGCTTCGAGAACTCGCTGCTGGGCTGCTCGCATCCGGAGATCACCGCCGAGCTGGCGCGCCACTGGCGCTTCCCCAACACGCTGGTGACCGCCTTCGGCGCGGCCTCGCACCCGATGGAGATCCGGCCGTTCTCGCGCATGGGCGCGGCGCTGCGGCTGGCCGGCGTCATCGCCGAGGCCCGCGAGCGCGAGCTCGATCCGATCGAGGCGCTGCAGTTCACCCATCCGGACCTGATCCAGCATCTGAAGCTCGATCTGGACTGGCTGCTGGCGCATCTGCCCGACCACCGCCTTGCGGTGGCCTCGGTCGATGATCTGATGCACTGAGACCGGCCTTGCTTGACCCCGGACAAGCTCCGGGCGTGTCGGCTTCGGCACCATCTGGCCTCCCAGATTGCCTGTGCCGAGACCCGACATGAATCCGAACGAAGCTGCCGAGCAGGTCGATGTGCTGATCGCCGGCGCCGGCCCGACCGGGCTGTCGACCGCGCTGGCGCTGGCGCCGCTGGGCCTGCGCGTCGTGCTGGCCGATCCCCAGGACGCCGCCCGGCTGGCCGATCCGCCGCCCGACGGCCGCGAGCTGGCGCTGACGCACCGCACCGAGGCACTGCTGCGCCAGTGGGGCCTGTGGGAGCGGCTGCCCGCGCAGGCGCGTGCGCCGCTGCAGGCCGCCTCGGTCAGCACCGGCGGCGCGCAGGCCGCGCTGCGGCTGGACGCCTCGCATGCGCGTGTCGGCCTGCCACCGCTGCCGGCCTTGCCGCGGCCGGGCTGGCTGCCGCAGGCGCTGCCCTGGCTGCCCGATCTGGCCGTGCGTGCACTGGGCCGGGCGGGCCAGGCGCCGATCGACGCCGACACGCACCTGGGCACGCTGGTGTCGCAGAACGCGCTGCGCCGCGTGCTGTGGGAGGGCTGCGCTGCGCTGCCCGGCATCCAGGTGCTGGCCGGCCACCGGCTGGAGTCGATGCAGCGCGACGACGACGGCGTGACGGTGCGCCTGGTCGGTCCGCAGGGCCAGGCCCGGGTGCTGCGTGCCTCGCTGCTGGTGGCGGCCGACGGGCGGCTGTCGGCGGTGCGGCGCATGGCCGGACTGGTCGCCGAGCTGCACGACTTCGGCCGCAGCGCCATCGTCTGCCGCATGCGCCACGAGCAGCCGCACCGGCAGGTCGCGCACGAGGCCTTCCACCACGGCCACACGCTGGCGGTGCTGCCGCTGGCCGATGCGTCCGATCCTGGCGAGGGCGGGCAGGCCGGCGCGCTGCCGCCTCACTGCTCGTCCTTCGTCGTGACCGCGCCGAGCGAGCTGGCGCAGCGCTGGATGGCGCTGCCGGCGGCCGACTATGCTGCCACCGTCGAGCCCTGGCTGGACGGCCAGCTCGGCCGCATCCAGCCCGGCCCCGGCGAGGAGTCCCGCCGGCATCTGTACCCGCTGGTGGCGACCTGGGCGCCGCGGCTGGTGTCGCAGCGTGTCGTGCTGGTGGGCGACGCCGCGGTCGGCATGCATCCGGTGACCGCGCATGGCTTCAACCTCGGGCTCTACAGCGCCGAGACGCTGGCGCGCCAGATCGCGCGCCGGGCCCGCGGCGGCCAGGTCGATCCGGCCGACGCGCGTGCGCTCGAGGCCTATGACCGCGAGCACCGCCACACCGCGCGCTGGATCTTCCGCGGCACCAACGCCATCGTGCGCCTGTTCACCGACGACCGCCCTGCCGCGCGGCTGGCCCGCCAGGCCACGCTGCATCTGGCCGAGCGCCTGCCGCCGGTCAAGGCGCTGGTCGTGCGGCAGCTGGTCGATGCCTGAAACGCAAAATAATTCACGCTTGGGATAGGATGTGGACCGTTCCGCGTCCTTGCCCGGACCTCCCGTCCGGACCCATGCCGATGAGCCGCTCCGATCCTGCCCTTTCCGCTGATGTCGAGCCCGCCGCGCTGACCGCCCGGATCCATGCCACGCTGAACGACGCGCGCCGGCTGCAGGCCGTGCACGACAGCCGCCTGCTCGACTCGCCGCCCGAGGCCGTCTTCGATTCTCTGACCGCGCTGGCCGCCTCGCTGCTGGGCGTGCCGGTCGCCTTCGTGTCGGTCATGGCCGCCGACCGCGACTTCTACAAGAGCCAGCACGGCTTCTGCGGCGAGCTGGCCGAGACCCGCGAGCTGAGCGGGCGCACCTTCTGCCACCACACGCTGCTGCGTGATGCGCCGCTGGTGATCGACGACACGCTGCTCGATCCGGTGTTCGCCGCGGTGCCGACGGTGCGGACGCTGGGCGTGCGCGCCTATGCGGGCGTGCCGCTGCGCCGCCAGGGGCGGGTGATCGGCAGCCTGTGCGCGATCGACATGAAGCCGCGCTTCTGGGGGGCCAACGAGGTCGAGATTCTGGTGCAGCTGGCCGCCTCGCTGCAGCGCGAGCTGGATCTGCGCGAGGCGCTGGAGCGCACGCGCGTGCTGGCGCGTGAACGCGAGGAACTGGTCGCGACGGTCGCGCACGACCTGCGCGCGCCGCTGCAGGTGCTGTCGATGGGTGTCCAGATGATCGGCCGGGCCGGCGCCGGCGAGGAGCCGCCGCGGCGCACGCTCGAGCGCATGCGCCATTCGCTCGACGCGATGCAGCGCCTGGCCGACGAGCTGGTCAGCGCCGCGCGCACCGGCGGGGCGGCCTCGCTGCGGCTGGAGCGCCTGTGCGCGGCGCAGCTGGCGCGCGATGCGGTGCTGATGATGCAGCCGATCGCCGAGCGGCGCGGGCACGACCTGTCGGTGGGGACGCTGGAGGTGATGGCGGTGCAGGTCGACTACGGCCGCATGCTGCGGGTGCTGACCAACCTGATCGGCAACGCGGTCAAGTACTGCCCGGAAGGCAGCCGCATCCGGGTCGAGGTGGCCGGCTCGCCGGGCCGGGCCTCGGGCGACGCCGCGGCGTTGCACATCGACGTCAGCGACAACGGCCCCGGCATCGACCCGGCGCACCGCGCGCGCCTGTTCGAGCGCGGCTGGCAGGGCGGCGAGGGCCAGTGCCGCGAGGACGGCGCCGGCCTCGGTCTGGCCATCGTGCGCGACATCGTCGAGGCCCACGGCGGCCGGGTCGATCTGCTCGACGCGCCGGGGCGGGGGACCTGCGTGCGGGTCCGGCTGCCGGTGCGCGGGGGCTGAGGCGCGCTGGCACAATCGCGCCCTTCGCGGCCCCTGGCGGTCGCACCTCGCTGCCCGAACCCCGCCGGTGCCATGACCTCTGCCGCTGATCCCGCGCCGCTGCGCGTGCTGTCCGTCATCCCGCCGATGACGCAGCTCAACACCCCGTATCCGTCCACCGCCTACCTGACCGGCTTCCTGCGCTCGCGCGGCTTCGATGCGGTGCAGGAGGATCTGGCGCTGGCGCTGGTGCTGCGCCTGCTCAGCCGCGAGGGCCTGCGCGAGATCCGCCGCCGCATCGAGGCGGCACCGGCGCCGAAGCGCGGCCACACGCCGCAGGTCGCGCACTTCCTGGCGGCCTTCGACGCCTACGAGGCGACGATCGAGCGTGTCATCGCCTTCCTGCAGGGGCGCGATCCCACGCTGGCGCACCGCATCAACAGCCGCATGTTCCTGCCCGAGGGCGCGCGCTTCGCGCCGATCGATGCCTATGGCGACGATGAGGACGGCGGCGATCCGCTGGCCTGGGCCTTCGGGGCCCTGGGCCTGCAGGACAAGGCGCGCCACCTGGCCACGCTCTATCTGAACGACCTGGCCGACGTGCTGAAGGAGGCGGTCGACCCGCGCTTCGAGTTCGTGCGCTACGCCGAGAAGCTCGCCACCAGCCAGCCCAGCTTCGACCCGCTGGCCGAGGCGCTGGCCGCGCCGCCCAACCTGATCGACGAGCTTCTGGCCGATCTGACCCGCGCCGCGCTGACCCGCCACCAGCCGCGCCTGCTGCTGCTGTCGGTGCCGTTTCCGGGCGCGGTCTACGCGGCGCTGCGCATCGCCGAGACGGCGCGCACCTGGGCGGCCGAGCGCGTCGCCGCCGGGGAAGAGCCGCTGTGCATCGCGCTGGGCGGCGGCTTCGTCAACACCGAGCTGCGCGAGCTGGCCGAGCCGCGCCTGTTCGATTACGTCGACGTCATCACGCTCGATGCCGGCGAGCGCCCGCTGCTGGCGCTGATCGATCACCTGGCGGGCCGGCGCTCGCGCGAGCGGCTGGTGCGCGCCTTCGTGCGCGAGGGCGAGGGCGACGCCGCGCGGGTGCGCTTCATCAGCTTTCCCGAGCCCGACATCGCCTTCGCCGAGGTCGGCACGCCGACCTGGGACGGGCTGCCGCTGCAGCAATACCTGTCGCTGCTCGACATGCTCAACCCGATGAACCGGCTCTGGAGCGACGGGCGCTGGAACAAGCTCACCGTGGCGCATGGCTGCTACTGGAAGAAGTGTTCGTTCTGCGACGTCTCGCTGGACTACATCTCGCGCTATGAGGGGGCTTCGGCCACCGAGCTGGTCGACCGCATCGAGCGCATCGTCGCCGAGACCGGCCAGACCGGCTTCCACTTCGTCGACGAGGCCGCGCCGCCGAAGGCGCTCAAGGCGCTGGCGCTGGAGCTGATCAAGCGCGGCGTGCAGATCTCGTGGTGGGGCAACATCCGCTTCGAGAAGACCTTCACGCCGGAGCTGGCCGAGCTGCTGGCCGAGAGCGGCTGCATCGCGATGTCGGGCGGGCTGGAGGTGGCCTCCGACCGGCTGCTGGCGCTGATGAAGAAGGGCGTGTCGGTCGAGCAGGTCGCGCGCGTCACCAAGGGCTTCAGCGATGCCGGCATCCTGGTGCATGCCTACCTGATGTACGGCTTCCCGACGCAGACGGTGCAGGACACGGTCGACGCGCTGGAATATGTGCGCCAGCTCTTCGAGCAGGGCTGCATCCAGAGCGGCTTCTTCCACCGCTTCGCCTGCACGGTGCATTCGCCGGTGGGCATGAACCCCGAGGAGTACGGCGTCACGCTGCTGCCGCTGCCCGCCGGCGGCTTCGCGAAGAACGATGTGGGCTTCCATGATCCGACCGGCACCGACCACGACGCGCTGGGCCAGGGTCTCAAGAAGGCGCTCTACAACTACATGCACGGCATCGGGCTGGACCAGGACGTGCGCGCCTGGTTCGAGCACCCGAAGCTGCGCGGCCGGGTGCCGAAGCCGACGGTGTCGCGGCAGCGCATCGCCAAGGCGCTGGCCACGCGAGGAGGGTGACTCCGTGCCGCGGCCTTGTAGGACAACGCCGTTTCCGGATGCGACGCCGCCAGACTCAGGTCGAGAATGCGAAAACTCATGAATTTTCCGCATGCTGCCTGATCTGTCCCGACCGTCTTCTGCAGTGATTCCCGTCCGTCGTGTGCTGGTGGTCGACGACCATGTCGATGCGGCCGAGCTGCTCGGCGAGTGGCTCGAGTTCGAGGGCTTCGAGGTGCAGTGCACGCACGACGGTGCGCAGGCGCTGCAGTGCTGGGCGAGCTGGCCGGCCGATGCGGTGCTGATCGACTCGCGCCTGCCGGATCTGGCGGGCGGCGAGCTGGCACGGCGGCTGCGTGCGCTGCCCGGCGGTGCGCGGGCCCGGCTGATCGCGCTGTCGGGCGATGACCCGGAGCAGGTGGCGCGCACCGGGCCGTTCGATGCGTGTCTGGCCAAGCCGGCCGATCTGGCGCATCTGCTGGACCTGCTGCAAAGGACGCCTTCCCGATGAACCGCACTGACACTTCCCCTGCGATCGCCGCCGACTGGATGGCTGCCGGCGTGCGCCACGAGATCCTGATGCGGGTGCTGCCGACGCTGCGCCATGACCTGCTCGGGCCGATCTCGGTGGCGCGCATGGAGCTGGCGGTGATGCGCCGGCGCCTGGAGCGGGCCGATCTGGCGCCGCAGGACGGGCTGCGCCGGGTCCAGCAGCTCGATGCCCATCTGGTCGATCTGACCCGAGGGCTGCGCGAGCTGCGCCGCTGGGATCCGCTGGACACCGAGCGCATGCCGGCCGGCTCGATCGTGCGGCTGGCGCTGGCGCTGATGGAGCAGCCGCTGCGACTGGCTGGCCTGGAGGTGGGCATGGAGGCCGGCTGCGAGGCCGGGCAGGGGCCGGAGCTGCCGCTGGCGCCGCTGCTGCTGGGCACGCTGGCGCTGCTCTGCCATGCGCAGGACGGACTCTCTCCGGGACAGCGGCTGCGCCTGGATCTGGCGGCCGGCCCCGAGGGCGAGGCGCCGGTGCTGACCGTGCGCACCGAGCGCCAGTCCGAGACCGGGTCGGCTCCTGCCGTCACGCTGATGCCCGGTCTGCCGGACCTGCCCGTGCCGGTGCGCGCCCGCCTCGATGCCGAGGCGGTGCGCCATCTGGCCGCATCGCTCGGGCTGCATGCGGTGCTTGACGACGAGCCCTGGCGGCTGCGCGTCGGTGACCTTGTCCCCGCAGCCCCTGGGCTGCCATGATCAGGCCGCACAATCGGTCATTCCGTCTCGCATCTGTCCATGATGAAACCGATGAACCTGATGAATCCGATCCTGTCGACCCGTCCGGCGCGCTCCGCCCCCCGTCGTCCTTGGCTGCGGGCCTGCTCGGTGGCCGCTGGCGCGCTGCTGCTGGCGACCTCCGCCCGCGCCGAACTGCTCGGCGAGGTGTCCACCGTCTTCAAGCTGATCGGGCCGAACCACAAGATCATCGTCGAGGCCTATGACGACCCCAAGGTCGAGGGCGTGACCTGCTTCGTGTCGCGTGCCAAGACCGGCGGCATCACCGGCGCGGTCGGCCTGGCCACCGACCGGTCCGACGCCTCGATTGCCTGCCGCCAGGTCGGCGAGATCCGCATCAAGGAGGCGCTGCCCAAGCAGGAGGAGGTCTTCAGTGCCCGCCTGTCCATCCTGTTCAAGAGCCTGCAGATCGTGCGCATCGTCGACCCGAAGCGCCAGTCGCTGGTCTACATGACCTATTCCGACAAGCTGATCGAGGGCTCGCCGAAGAACAGCATCACCGCGGTGCCGGTGGGCAAGGCGATTCCGGTGAAGTGATCTGCGCGGCATCGGGCAGCAGCCGCCCGCCCGCATAGGGCACGATGCCCGCCGGCACATGCCCGGAGGCCGGGCGCACATGGCTGTCCTGGTCGTCGAAGAACATCTGCGCGCCGAAGGCGGCCAGCACCGTCTCCTTCGGCGCGCCGCCCAGGAAGAAGGCCTCGTCGACATTCACGCCCCAGTCGCGCAGCGTGTGGATCACCCGGGCGTGCGCCGGGCTGCTGCGTGCGGTCACGATGGCGATGCGCACCGGGCAGGTGCCGGCGGCGAACTCGCGCTGCAGTGCCGACAGCCGCATCAGCAGCTTGGCGAAGGGCCCTTCGGCCATCGCGTCATGGCGGTGCAGCCGCTCGTGCGCGATGAAGGCCTCCAGCCCCTGCGTCTTGTAGATGCGCTCGGACTCGGGCGAGAACAGCACCGCGTCGCCGTCGAAGGCGATGCGGATCTGGCCGGCCGGCGCGCGGAAGTCCGCCGGCGGGTCGTAGAGCAGCGCCGCGGCCACGCCGTGGTCGATCGCCTCCTGCACGTCGCCGGGATTGCGCGACAGGAAGAGATCCACGTCGAAGGCCTTCAGGTAGCCCACCAGCGAGCGTGCGCCGCCGGTGAAGGCCGCGCGCTCGATCGCCAGGCCGTGAGCCTCGATCGCGTTGAAGGCGCGCAGGCCGGTGTCGGGCGAGTTGCGCGAGATCACCACCACCTCGATGCGGCGCTCCGGCAGCAGCGCGTTGAGCCCCAGCAGCGCCTGCACCAGCGGGAAGGCGGTGCCGGGGCGCAGCGGCTCGTCCTCATGCTCGCGCTGGTAGCAGGAGAAGGCCTCGACGCCCTGGGCATCGAAGAGCCGGTTCTCGTGCTCCAGGTCGAAGAGGGCCCGCGAGGAGATGCCGATGACGAGCTTGTCGGTGAGCGAGTAAGGCATGGTGACGCGCATGATGCCATTGCACCTTCTTCGTGTAGGGTTCGATCCTGATTCTTGTGCAGTGCAACATCAGGGAGGTGCCATGAGGCTGGAATCGAACATCGCGGCCGGACTGCTGGGCGTGATCGGCCTGGCGGGCCTGGGCAGCGCAACAACCGCGGTCGCGCAGGTCGTCGAGCCGGTGCAGGCGTCGCAGGCGCTGCAGAACTTGCCGAAGCTGCGCATCGACCTGAAGGAAACCACCGTCTCGGGCATTTCATCGGGCGCCTACATGGCGGTGCAGATGGGCGTTGCCCGTTCCGGCGATGTGCGCGGCGTGGCCGCCACCGCCGGCGGGCCCTACATGTGCGCGACCGATGGCGATGTCGGCTCGGCGCTTGCGGCGGTGAGCCGCTGCATGCAGGGCGATCCGCTGGCCCAGCCTGCCGCGACCGAGCGCCTGGTCGATCCGTCCGATGGCCGCTTCACCTACGGCTTCCAGGGCAAGGCCCGGCGTGATGTCGAGCGCATGGCCAAGGCCGGCCGCATCGACCCGATCGCCAGCCTGCCACGCCAGGCGATCTGGATCTTTCATGGCTACAACGATGGCATCGTCAAGCTGCCGGTGTCGCAGGCGCTGGAGGGCTGGTACACCGGCCGCCATCCGGACGGCAGCCTCGCCTCGGGCATGGCGGCCAGGCTGCCCGCCAGCCAGGTCTTCCACAAGGATGATCTGAGTGCCGGGCACGCGCAGATCAGCTCGGCCTGCACCGGGGCGCTGTGCAATCCCTGCGAGCAGCAGGGCGGCTCCTTCATCAACAGCTGCCCGCTGCCCGAGGGACCGTATGACGCGGCCGGCTCGGCGCTGCAGATGTTCTACGGGCCGCTCGAGCGGGTCGAGCCGGCGCGGCTGACCGGGCGGCTGTTCAGCGTTCGCCAGACACCGTTCCTGAAGCTGATCGACGGCCGCACCGCAGTGGGGGCGGCCGCCGACATCGCGATGGACGACGAGGCCTTTGTCTATCTGCCCCGCGACTGCGAGGCCGGCGGCACCGCCACCTGCCGGCTGCACATCGCCTTTCACGGCTGCATGCAGAGCGCGGTCGACATCGCGAAGGTCACCGGTCAGCGCGACTACTTCGCCCGCCATGCCGGCCTGAACGAATGGGCCGACCGCAACCGCATCGTGGTGCTGTATCCGCAGGCCACGCCGACCCGGACGCTGCCCTACAACCCGATGGGCTGCTGGGACTGGTGGGGCTACAACGACGATGTGCCGGCGCGTGCGCTCTCCGGGAAGTGGCCCAGCGGCAGCTTCGCGTCCCGCCAGGGGGTGCAGATCGCCGCGGTCTGGCGCATGGCCGAGCAGCTGACCGATGCGCGGCTGGGCGGCAGTCTGGCCCGTGCGGGCGAGATCGCCGCCAGCGAGCGGCCGGCGCCGATGCTGCTGGACCGCAGCGCCACGCAGGTGCTGCTGCGCTGGGCCCCGGTGGCGGGCGCCCAGGCCTACAAGGTCAGCCGCAGCAGCGGCAGCAACGCCGGCGGCAGCGTGACGGTGCAGCAGAGCACGCAGCCCTTCTTCGTCGACCGGGGCCTGACACCGCAGAAGATCTATCGCTACACCGTCAGCGCGGTGCTGGCGGGCCGGGACGGCCCGGTCTCCGCGCCGGTGCAGGCGGTCACCGGGCCGCTGCCACCGCCCTGCGATCCCTATTTCTCGCTGACGCAGAACCGGGTGGTCGACCGCAGCAACCGGCCGACCGATCGCACCTGCCGCTGAGCGGCGCGGGCCTCAGCGGCGGCGACCGCCACCGCCGGTGCCGCCGCGCTTCTGCCACAGCGGCCGCTTGGCCTTGAGCGCGCGCTCGATGCCGTCGTTCAGGCGCGAGCGCAGGTCCATCACCTCGTCGACCTCGCCGTAGACGCCGGGGAAGCGCAGGTCCAGCCACAGCCACAGCGTGCAGGTGCGCAGCGCCTGCTCCATGCGCTCGAGGCGGCTGTTCTCGTCGGTGTCGTTCAGGAACCAGGCGGGGCCGGCCTGGCCGCTGCGGGCGTGGTGCGCGACCCATTCCAGGAACTGCGCCACCTGGCCGGCGGTGCGGGTGTCGACCGGCGCCTGCGCGTAGGTGAAGCGCTGGCGCAGCGGCAGCCTGGCCGCGACGCGGTCGATCTCGCCGGCCAGCTCCAGCATCTGCTCCAGCTCGGCCACCGCGAAGTGCGAGTTGTCGAGCTGCAGCTGCTCGACGAAGACCCGCAGCACCTCGGCCAGGCTGTTCTTGCCCAGGCGCTCGGCGATGGTCTCGATGTGCCACCAGTTCGGCGCCACCGGCGCCTTGAAGTGGCGCGGCGCCTTGGGCGCGCGCGGCATCAGCAGGCGCAGCTGCTTGAGCGCGCTCGGCTCGGCCTCCTTGAGCACGCCGGCGAAGCCTTCCTCGTGGATGCCGAAACGCCCGGCACGGCCGGCGATCTGGTGCACCTCGGACTCGGTCAGCGAGCGGTCGCCCTGGCCGTCGAACTTGGTCAGCGTGCTGAACAGCACCCGGCGCACCGGCAGGTTCAGGCCCATGCCGATCGCGTCGGTGGCGATCAGGATGTGCGACTCGCCCTGCGCGAAGCGCTCGGCCTCGCGCCGGCGCACCTCAGGCGGCAGCGCGCCGTAGATCACCGACACCGGCGTGCCGTCGGCCGAGGCCTGGTCGCGCAGCATCAGCACGTCGCGGCGGCTGAAGGCCACCACCGCATCGCCCTTCTTCAGCGCATGCAGCGACACCGGCGCGGGCAGCAGCTCGACCTGCTGCTTGCGCTCGAAGCGGCGCACCGTGACCTGCTCGCCGCACAGGCCCAGCAGGTTGCGCAGCGCCTCCACCGCATAGTCCGAGCAGATGATCAGCAGCTCCTTGGCCGGCACGCCGACGATGGCCTGCGTCCAGGCCCAGCCGCGGCTGGGGTCGAAGATCATCTGCGCCTCGTCGATCACCGCCACCTCGATCGGCGTGTTGGTGTCGACCATCTCGATGGTGCTGGAAATGACGCGCGCGTCCGGCGCCGGCACGTTCTCCTCGCCGGTGCGCAGCGAGCAGGGCACGCCGCGCCCGGCCAGCCGGTCGCGGCCCTCCAGCGCGAGCAGGCGCAGCGGCGCCAGATAGGCGCCCTTCTCGGCCTGCGCCAGGCGCTCGAAGGCCTGGTAGGTCTTGCCGCTGTTGGGCGGGCCGACGAAGAGCGTGACCTGGCGCTGCAGGCGCCGCGCCGCGCCGAAGCTGTCGGGATAGCCCTGGAAGGCCAGCTCGTCGTTGAGGTCCTCGAGCGTGTCCTGCTCGTGCACGCGGTGCACCCAGCGCTCGAAGGCGCGCTGGCAGGCGGCGATCAGCGTTTCGGCGGCCTGCGGCTGCGCGCACTCGGCCTGCAGTGCTGGCTCCAGCGAGCCGAGCTGGTCGTCGGCGAAGGCGGTGGCACGCTCGACCAGCGCATCGAGCTGCGCGGTCAGCTCGGCCGCCTGCGGATGGCCGGGCAGCGCGGAGAGCGCACGCACCAGCGCCGGGCGGTCGCCGGTGCGGAAGAAGTCCCAGACCGCCGCGGCCGGCACCGCCTGGCCGTAGGCGACGGTGAGCCGCATGTCGGCCGAGGGCAGCTCCAGGCCCTGGCGCGCCTCGCGCTCCCAGGCGCCGAGCCGGCGGTTCACGCCCAGGCCGTCGAGCACCGCGGCGCGCTCGGTCATCAGCGGGCGCAGGGTCTGGCCGCTGCCCACCGCGTCGAGGTGGCGCAGCGCCTCCTCGATCAGCGCCGGATCGATCCAGCGGCTCGGGCGCTGGCCGGCGGCGCCGCGCTGCAGCAGGATCAGGCCGAGGCGGTCCATCTCCGCCTCGGGCTCGGGCGTGCCTTCTTCCAGCATGTCGGCCGGGCGCACCACCTGCGGCAGCACATAGCCGGCCAGGCGGATGCGGTCGAAGGCCAGCGGGTCGATGTGGGCGGGAATGCGCGCGGCGTGGCGCGGATGGGGCAGCGGGCGAGGTGTTGTTGTTGTCGTGGCCATGAGGATTCCGGAACGGTCAGGGCCCGAACTCTAACCGCTTGCCCCGGGCTCGATAATCCGATTCATGCCCGCCCGTCCTGCCATCCCTCCTGCCACCCTTCCTGCCGCTTGTCCCGCCTCCTGCCCGGCGGCCTGCGTGCAGCCGCTGCTGCACCTCGACGCGCTGTCCTGGTCCGCGCCGTTTCCGGGCGCGCCGATCCTGTTCGACCGACTGGCGCTGCAGGCCGGCGCCGGCGTGCTCGGCGTGACCGGCGACGAGGGCCGCGGCAAGAGCGCGCTGCTGCGGCTGATCGCCGGCGAGCTGCGCCCGGACGCGGGCCGCATCCTGATCGGCGCCTCGGCCGATCCTGCCGATCCGGTGGCGCTGCGCGAGCGGCTGTTCTGGTGCGATCCGCAGTCCGATCGCCATGACGGGCTTGTCGCGCGCGACTATCTGGCGATGCAGCGCCAGTGCCGCCCCGGCTGGAGCGAGGTGGCGCTGACCGCGCAGCTCGAGGGCTTCGCGCTGCATGAGCATCTGGACAAGCGCCTGGAGATGCTCTCCACCGGCACCCGGCGCAAGCTGCGGCTGGCCGCCGCGCTGGCCTCGGGCGCGACGCTGGTGCTGCTCGACGATCCCGGCGCGGCGCTGGACGCGCGCTCGCAGCGCCATCTCGCCGAGGCGCTGCGCCAGCACCACGACGCGCCGGCCGGGCGGCTGATCGTCGTCACCGGCCATGACGACCGGCTGATGCCGGCCGTGGCGCCCCGACTGTCGCTGGACTGACATCCGACCCGCTCCCGACCTCTGTCGACCTCAATCTCGTCCCGGGCCCGCCGATACAGGATGAGTTTTGCGCATTCCGTTCTCATCTGTCGCGGGGGGCGGCAGAGAGCGACGGACGGCATGGGGCCGTCGTGGCCCGGGGAGTCTTGCCAGTGCATGAAGATCGAGACTTGAAATGGGGGGCGCAGCCGATCGCGGCCGATGCTGACGCTGATGTCCGTGCCGATGTCCGCGCCGATGCCGAGGTCGGCGCCGCCTTCGACGCCTCGCCGCTGGACGTGCTGCTCTCGGGCATCGGCGAATGCGTGGTGCGTGTCGATGCGCACTGGGTGGTCAGGCACTGCAACCCGGCCTATCTGCACGGGCTCGGCCTGCCCGCTGCACGCGTGATCGGCCAGACGCCCTTTGCGGTCCGGCCGGACTTCGAGGGCTCGCTGTTCCACCGGGTGATCGAGGCCTGCCGCCGCGAGCGTCGGCCGCGTCTGGGCATCGGCTTCTCGAAGGCGGTCGGGCGCTGGCTGATGGTGCGGGCCTTTCCGTTCGGCGACGACATCGTCGCGCTGGCCAATGATGCCGACGAGCACACCGTCGGCCAGTTCGAGCTGGCGCGCGAGGCGCTGCGCGATCCGCTGACCGGCATCGACAACAAGCGCGCGCTGCTGGCCGAGCTCGAGACGCGGCTGGTGCAGGGCCGCCATGGCGGTCTGGGGCTGATCGGGCTGCGCCGCTTCAATGCGATCAACGACACGCTGGGCCACGGCCTGGGCGATCTGGCGCTGATGGAGGTGGTCTCGCGCATGCAGGCCACGCTGTGCGAGGGCGAGGTGCTCTACCGGCTCACCGGCGTCGAGTTCGTGCTGCTCAGCCCGGCCTGCGACGAGGCGACGCTGCGCGAGCGGGTGATGGCGATGGCCTCGCGCATCGCCCAGCCGATCCTGCTGCGCGACCAGATCTTCGTGCTGGGCAGCCTGGCTGGTGGCGTGCTGTTTCCCTCGCATGGCGACGAGGCGCCGCTGCTGCTGCGCCGCGCCGCGCTGGCGCTGCGCCAGGCCAAGCGCGACGGCACGGCGCTGGCGCTGTTCGACGACGAGCTGGAGGCGGCCGGGCGGCTGCGCGCCGAGCTGGAGCAGGACTTCCGCGCGGTGCTGCGCGGCACCGCGCCGGGCAGCGCCGGCTGGCTGAGCCTGGCGCTGCAGCCCAAGGGCCGGCTGCGCGACCGCGCGGTCATCGGCGCGGAGGCGCTGATCCGCTGGCAGCATCCGGTGCGCGGCGCGCTGACGCCGGCCAGCTTCCTGCCGATCGCGCAGGAATGCCAGCTGATGGTCGAGCTCGACCGCTGGGTGATCGACGAGGTGCTGCGGCTGCAGCGCCTGCTGATCGATGGCGGCCACCGGCTGCCGATCAGCATCAACCTGTCGGTCGAGTCGCTGGCCGACCTGCTGCTGGTGGAGAACGTGCAGCACGCGATCGAGCGCCACGGCGTGCCGCCGGAGCTGCTGGAGATCGAGATCCCGGAGAACGCGCTGATGCGCGATGTCGAGGTCAGCACCCGGGTGCTGGCGGCGCTGTCTGCGCTGGGCGTGCGGCTGTCGATCGACGACTTCGGCACCGGCTACTCGTCCTTCGCCTATCTGGCGCGATTTCCGGTCCACACCCTGAAGATCGATCGCTCCTTCGTGCATGACATGGTCAGCCAGACCAGCAGCCGCACCATCGTGCACAGCCTGGTGCGGCTGTCGCATGCGCTGCAGCTGCAGGTGGTCGCCGAAGGCGCGGAGACCGACGAGGAAATGGAGATGCTGCGCCGCATGCAGTGCGACGCGGTGCAGGGCTTCGGCTACGGCCGCCCGCAGCCCTTCACCCAGTTCCTCGACTTCGTGCACCAGCGCTGCGGCTGCGGTGGCGCCCAGGTCGTGCCCTCATCGCGGCCGCCGGTGCACTGAGCCGCTCGGACTGACCGGCTCAGGCCGCGGCCGCGGGCTGCAGCCGCACCGTCAGCGGCGCCAGACGGCCGGCCTCGATGTCGACCAGCCGGTCGATGTTCGGATGCTTGCCGGGGAAGGCGCGGGCATCGGCGGTGTGCTCGGCATAGAGCGCCAGGCCCTCGCGGGCGGCCTCGGGCGTGATCGCGCCGTGGCGTGCGGCCAGCGCGTGATAGACGGCGGCCGAGCCGGCGGTGCCGGGACGGTTGGCCAGCGTGGCCACCACCGTGCCGGCAGCATCGAGCAGCTCGACGGCGGCGAGGTGGGCGATCGGGGGCAGCAGCGCGAGCTGCTCGGCGAAGGTCGGGGTGCTCATCGGGGGAGGATTCCAGGTGCTGGCCTGCAGGCCGGGGGTCGCGAGTCTAGCGCCGCCGGCCGGCCGTGCGGGCCTGCCGCCGTGACTGTGGTTGAATGGAATCTCGAATGGAATCTCGAATCCACGCACCACGAACGGAGACCTGTCCCATGCCCGGCCTGCTGCCCCACGTCGACCCTGACGGCCTGCTCGAATACTCGGTGGTCTACACCGACCGTGCGCTCAACCACATGTCGCAGCGCTTCCAGCGCGTGATGCGCGGCATCTCGGCGGTGCTGAAGGAGGCCTACGCGGCCCGCTCGGCCATCGTCGTGCCGGGCAGCGGCTCCTTCGGCATGGAGGCGGTGGCGCGCCAGTTCGCCGGCCAGCAGCAGGTGCTGGTGCTGCGCAACGGCTGGTTCAGCTTCCGCTGGTCGCAGATCCTCGAGATGGGCGGCATCGCCGCGGGCGTGCAGGTGCTCAAGGCCCGCCAGGTCGAGCCGGGCGCGGCGCAGTCGGCCTGGACCCCGGCGCCGCTACACGAGGTGCTGGCCGCGATCGAGGCGCAGCGCCCCGGCGTGGTCTTCGCGCCGCATGTCGAGACCGCCAGCGGCATGATGCTGCCCGACGCCTACCTGAAGGCGGTGGCCGACGCGGTGCACGCGGTCGGCGGCCTGTTCGTGCTCGACTGCATCGCCTCCGGCGCGATGTGGGTCGACATGGCCGCCACCGGCGTGGACGTGCTGATCAGCGCGCCGCAGAAGGGCTGGAGCGGCTCGCCCTGCTGCGCCTTCGTGATGCTGGGCGAGGCCGCACGCGCGCGCATCGACCAGACCACCAGCTCCAGCTTCGCCTGCGACCTGAAGAAGTGGCTGCAGATCATGGAGACCTACGAGTCGGGCGGCCATCTCTACCACGCCACCATGCCCACCGACGCGCTGGCGCGCTGCCTGGAGGCGATGGAGGAGACGCGCGCGCAGGGCTTCGGCGCGCTGCGCGAGCGTCAGCTCGAGCTGGGCCGGCGGGTGAGGGCGCTGCTGCAGGCGCGCGGCTTTCCCAGCGTCGCCGCCGAAGGCTTCCAGGCGCCGGGCGTGGTGGTGAGTCACACGCTCGACCCGGAGATCCAGTCGGCGCGCGCCTTCCTCGCGCAGGGGCTGCAGACCGCCACCGGCGTGCCGCTGCAGTGCGACGAGCCGGCGGACTTCCGCAGCTTCCGCATCGGCCTGTTCGGCCTCGACAAGCTCGCCGACATCGACGGCACGGTGGCGCGGCTGGCGCAGGCGCTCGATCGCATCGGCGGCTGAGCCTCGGCGCAGGCTTCAGCGAGGGCGGTCGAGCAGCGCGTGCAGCGCCATGCCGCCCAGCATCGCGGCGACGAAGATCGCCGCCTCGCCCCAGCCGCTGCCCAGCGCCACCAGCGCCGGCCCCGGGCACAGCCCGGCCAGGCCCCAGCCGATGCCGAACAGCACGCCGCCGCCGATCAGCCGCGCATCGATCGCGTTCGACTGCGGCCACTCGATCGGCGCGCCGCTCCAGCTGCGCCCGCGTCGGCGCGCGATCAGGGTGGCCGGCAGGCCGACCGCGATCGCCGCGCCCATCACCAGCGCCAGGCTCGGATCCCAGGCGCCGGCCAGATCCAGGAAGGCGCGCACCTTCATCGGGTCGGTCATGCCGGCGGCGATCAGCCCCAGGCCGAACACCAGCCCGGCCAGCAGGCTCGACAGCGCGGCCCTCAGGCCGCAGTTCTTGTCCTTGCCGTCCATCGCGACCTCTCAGCCACCGAGCAGATGGCGCATGACGAACACCGTCACGAAGCCGCTGCCCATGAAGCACAGCACATTGACCAGCGAGCGCAGCGACAGCCGGCTCAGTCCGCAGACGCCATGGCCGCTGGTGCAGCCGTTGCCCAGCCGCGAGCCGAAGCCCACCAGCAGCCCGGCGACGATCAGCACCGGCGTGCCGACATCCAGCCGCATCGGTGGCAGCGGCGCGGCCAGCCGCCACAGCCACGGCGCGATCAGCAGGCCGGCCACGAACAGCAGCCGCAGCCGGTGCCGGGCCAGCCAGCCGCCAGCCTGCCCGTGCAGCAGATCGCGCAGAGGCAGGCCCACCAGACCGGCAATGCCGGCGATGCGTCCGCTGCCCAGCAGCAGCATCGCCGCGGCCAGACCGATCAGTGCGCCGCCTGCCAGCGCGCTCCAGGGGGTGAATGCAGTCCAGTCGGGGACCAGTCCGAGGCTCAATCGAAACTCCTTGTGAATGGCGAAATGGAGCCGGAATATACCCTTTAGGGCATGGGTGGCGCAGGAAAGACGTCTTGGCACGGCCCTGCATCGAATCGGTACCCCGGAGATTCGGGGGTCCCAGGCCATACGCTTCTTGTTGCGCATTCCGTGCGGTTTTGCACGACGATATCCCGCCATTTCGGGGGCTGGCCCCTCAAGGTTTCCTGCATCATCGCCCCGATCCATCCCCCCGAGCGTTCCATGGCCGCCTCCATTTCCGTTCTTCATGTGGGTTCCGCCGCACCGGCGCTGGCGTCCGACACCGACTTCGGGCGCTGCATCTGGCGCCATTGCGACACGCTCGATCAGGCGCAGGCAGCGATTGCCGAGGCGGCGCCCGAGGCCATCCTGTTCAGCTGCGACAGCGATGCCCAGGCCGAGGCGCTGCCGCACTGGTCCTGCTGGACGCAGGCGGTGCTGGGCTCGGCGGTGGTGGTCGGCACGCCCACGCCGAACCGCGACCTGATGGTGCGGCTGCTGCGCGCCGGTGCGCAGGACGTGCTGCCGCTGTCGCCCCATGCGCTGCATCCGGGCGGAGTCGACGACGGCGACCAGATCGCCCGCAGCCTGTGCATGGCCATCGAGCGCAAGCGCCAGGAGCAGGAGCTGCGCCGGGCCTGGTCGATCGACCTGGCCACCGGGCTGCCGAACCGGGTCCAGCTGATGGAGCTGCTGCACCAGCTCTGCGCGCTGCGCGAGCGCGAGCCCGCGCCGATGGCGCTGCTGGTGCTGCGCATCGAGGGGCTGGCGACCACCGAGGCGCGGCTGGGCGTGGCCGCCTCGCAGGCGCTGCGGCGCAAGCTGGCGGTGCGGCTGCGCAGCGTGCTGCGCGCCAGCGACGTGGTCTCGGCGCTGGCGCCCGATGCCTTCGGCGTGGTGCTGACCCGGCTCGACACGCCGGCCGATGGCGAGCGGGTCGCCGCCAAGCTGGCGCAGGGGCTGCGCGAGCCCTTCATGGTCAGTGGCCAGACCACCGTGGTGACCGTCTCGACCGGGGTGGCGCTCTATCCGGAGCATGGCCGCCAGCCCGACGAACTGCTCAAGCTGGCGCTGGGCGCGGCGGCGGCGCGGCGCGGCCTGGGCCGCCAGGGCTTTGCCGACCGCCGCGAGCGCGGCCAGGTGGCCGCCGCCAACGACGACTGATGCGACGGATCAGCCGCCGGGCCGCCTGCCGGCCAGCGCGCTGACGGTCGCCGTGCCCAGCCAGTCGGTCAGCCGTGCCAGCGGCAGCGGCCGGCAGATGCCGTAGCCCTGGCCGATGTCGCAGCCGAAGCCGCGCAGCATCGCCATCGCGGCATCGTTCTCGACGCCCTCGGCGACCACATGGATGTCCAGCTGGTGGCACAGCTCGATGGTCGAGCGCACGATCGCCGCATCGGCCCGGCTGGTCTCCAGCGACATCACGAAGTCCTTGTCGATCTTCAGCGTGTGCAGCGGCAGGCGCTTGAGGCGCTGCAGCGAGGAGAAGCCGGTGCCGTAGTCGTCCAGCGCGATGCGGATGCCGCGGCTGGCCAGGTCATGCAGCGTGGCGATCGCGCCTTCCTCGTCCTCGACGACGATCTGCTCGGTGATCTCCAGCTCGAGCCGGTCGGCGGGAAAGCCGATCTCGTCGAGGATGCGCATCAGCCGCTCGCCCAGGCGCGGATGCTGGAACTGCCGCGGCGACACATTGACCGCCAGCGACAGCGGCAGGTGGCGCACCGCCGCGCAGGCCTCGCGCAGCACCCAGTCGCCGGCGTCCATGATCAGGCCGGTCTGCTCGAGGATGTCGATGAAGCGGTCGGGCATCTGCAGCCCGCAGCCCGGACGGTTCCAGCGCAGCAGCGCCTCGACCCCGCTGACCCGGCCGCTGGCGAGGTCGACCTTGGGCTGGTAGTGCAGCTCGAACTCGCCGCGCTCCAGGCCGCGGTACAGCGCCACCTCGGTGTTGAGGCGGTCGATGACCCGGTTGTGCATGTCGGCGGTGTAGAAGTGGCAGCTCGAGCCGATCGCCTCGCGGGCGCGCGAGCGGGCGGCGCCGGAATGCAGCAGCAGCGTGTCGACCTCCTGGCCGTCGCCGGGCCAGATCGCCACGCCGACATGCACGCTGGCCAGCAGCTCCCAGTCGTCGACCTGCAGCGGCACCGCGAAGGCTTCCACCAGGCGCCGGGTGGCGCCGGCGATCTGCGCCTCGGCCTCGATGTCGGTCAGCAGCATCGCGAAGGTGTCGCCCTCGAGCCGGCACAGCGAGTCGGGCTCGCGCATGACCGACTCGAGCCGGCGGGCCACCGCGCGCAGGATGCGCTCGCTGGCATCGGCCGCGACCGAGGCCTGGGTGCGCTGCAGCACGTCGACATCGATGTTGAGCACCGCGAAGCGCTGCTGGCGCTGCTGCGCCGCCGCCGCCGCGGTGGCGACCCGGTCGCGGAACAGCACCCGGTTGGGCAGGCCGGTGAGTGGGTCGAAATGGGCGCGGTAGCTGCGCTCGGCCTCGGCATGGCGGCGCTCGGACACATCCTGGGCGACGCCGAAGATCGCGCAGGTGCGCCCGCCCTCGTCGAGCATCGCGTCGCCCGACAGGAAAAGATGGCGCGAGGGCTGCTGGCCGCCGTCCAGGCAGATCTCGACCTCGGACTCGCTGCGGCCGTCGCGCACCCGGCGCACAAAGGCCAGCAGCGCGCCGCGGTCCTCGAAGGCGACCTGGCGCAGCAGCCGGCGCATCGCCACCGGCTCGTTGCCGGGCAGGCCGAGCATGTCGCGCAGCTCGCGCGAGCAGTGCAGCCGGCCGTCGTCGAGCTCGAGCCGCCACGGCGCCAGCCGCGCGATCTTCTGCGCCCGTGCGAGCGCCAGCTGGCTCTCGCGCAGCTCGCGCTCGGTGCGGGCGGTGCGCAGCGCATAGCGCACCCGCTGCGACAGCAGCGCCCAGTTGATCGGCTTGGTGATGAAGTCGGTGGCGCCGGCCTCGAAGGCCAGCCGCACCGCCATCACGTCGTCGAGCGCGGTCAGCATCAGCACCGGGGTGTGACGGCTGCGCAGCGAGCGGCGGATCGCGCGGCAGGCGTCGAAGCCGTTCATCACCGGCATGCGCACATCCATCAGCACCAGGTCGGGCTGCTCGGCATCGCACAGCCGGGTGGCGGTCTGGCCGTCCTGGGCCTCGAGCACCCGGTAGCCGGAGTCCTCGAGCACCCGGCGGATCATCATCCGGGTCAGGCCTTCGTCGTCGACGATCAGCACCCGGGCGCCGGGGTCGGCCTCGTTGCTGCCGGGCAGCAGGCCCGGCGGGTTCATGTTCAAGCCCATCTCGATCGCCTCTTCAATGGCTGCGTCAATCGCTTCGTCCCGTGTCCCGCTGCCGGTCGTCGCGCAGCGCGTGCAGCGCCTGGCCGACCCGGCCGGTGGCCTGCTCCAGCGCCGCCAGATCCTGCGGCGCCGGCAGCCGGCCGTGCGGCGCCGCGGCGCTGCCGGCACCTTCCTTCTCGAGCCGCGCCGCCAGCGCGTGCAGCCGCATCGCGCCGATGTCGCCGGCGGTGTTCTTCAGCCGGTGCAGCAGCTCGCCGGCGGCCTGCGCGTCGTCGTGCGCGCAGGCCTGGCGCAGCAGCGCGATCTCGTCGGCCAGCGATTCCAGCGCCTTGTCGAGCAGCGCGTCGAAGGCCTCGCCCATCAGCGCGCGCACCTCGGCCAGCCGGCCGGCATCCAGCTCGGCCTCGCCCTCGGCCGGCAGGGGCGCCGGCGCCAGGCCCTCGCGGCTGGACGCCGGCCGCAGCCAGCGCGCGATCGCCGCCGCCAGCGTGTCGGCGCTGTAGGGCTTGACCACATGGTCGTCCATGCCGGCGGCCAGGCACTTGTCGCGGTCGGCCGGGAGCGCGTGCGCGGTCAGCGCGATGATCGGCAGCCGTGGCCGGTCCTGCCGCAGCTCCCACTGGCGCACCGCCCGGGTGGCGTCATGGCCGTCCATGCCGGGCATCTGGATGTCCATCAGCACGATGTCCCAGTCCCCGGTCATGATGGCCTCGACCGCCTTGAGGCCGTCTTCGGCCAGACCGACCTCCAGGCCGCGCTTGCGCAGCATCTGCGCGCCGACCTCGCGGGTGATCTCGTTGTCCTCGACCAGCAGCACCCGCTCGCCGGCGAACTGCACCGGCTCGCGGCGGCCCGCGCGTCGGCTGCTCGGCGCCGGCAGCGGCCGGCGCTGCAGCACGGTGGCGATCGCGTCATGCAGGTCGGACTGGCGCACCGGCTTGTCCAGCCAGATGTCGACCCGCAGGCCCTCGAGCCGCTGCGGATCCTGGATCGACGAGCTCAGCATGATCAGCGGCATCGGCGCGAGCAGCGGATCGGCCTGGATGGCGCGCACCAGGGTGTAGCCGTCCATCTCGGGCATGTTCAGGTCCAGCAGCGCGACCTCGTAGGGGCGGCCGGAGGCGGCCGCGTCCTGCAGCTTGGCCAGCGCCTCCTCGCCGCTGGAGGCGCTGCCGGACTGGCTGCTCCAGGCGGTGAGGTAGCGGTGCAGGATGACCCGGTTGGTGGCGTTGTCGTCGACCACCAGGATGCGCGTGCCGCTGAAGTCGTGCCCGCGCAGCCCGCCGCCGCTGCTGCTGCCGCCGCCCGCGCCCTGCGGGGCCGCCTGCAGCGGCAGCGTGAACCAGAAGCGCGCGCCCTGGCCCTCGCCGCGGCTGTCCAGGCCGATCGCGCCCTGCATCAGCTCGACCAGCCGGCGCGCGATGCTCAGGCCCAGGCCGCTGCCGCCGAAGCGCCGGCTGGTCGAGCTGTCGGCCTGGGTGAAGGGCTGGAAGAGCTGCGCCTGCTTGTCCGGCGCGATGCCGATGCCGGTGTCGCGCACCTCCAGCCGCAGCCGGGCGCCGTCCTCCAGCGCGACGCTGACCACCACCTCGCCGCGCTCGGTGAACTTGATCGCGTTGCCGACCAGGTTGACCAGCACCTGGCGCAGCCGGATCGGGTCGCCGCGCACCGTCTCGGGCACCTCCGGCGCGATGAAGCAGGCCAGCTCCAGCTTCTTGGCGTGCGCGCGCTGCGCCAGCATCGCGGTCACGTCCTCGACGGTGCGGCGCAGGTCGAAGTCGATCGACTCGATGCGCAGCTTGCCGGCCTCCAGCCGCGAGAAGTCGAGAATCTCGTCGATGACGCCCAGCAGGATCGAGGCCGAGGTGCGCGCGGTGTCGAGGTAGCGCTCCTGGCGGCCCGACAGCGGCGTGTCCTGCAGCATCTCGATGGCGCCGAGCACGCCGTGCATCGGCGTGCGGATCTCGTGGCTCATGTTGGCCAGGAACTCGCTCTTGGCGCTGGCGGCGTCCTCGGCGGCCTCCTTGGCGTGGCGCAGCTCCTGCTCGGTGCGCTTGCGCCCGGAAATGTCGTGGATCACGCCGAGGTAGTGCAGCTCGTCCGGGTCGGGACGATCGTGGTCGTCGAGGCGGCTCCAGCGCAGCGCGATCCAGCGCCCGGTGCCGTCGCGGTGGCGGGCCTCGAACTCGCGCTCGGCCGGCTCGAGCCCGGCCTCGGCGAAGGCGCCCGGCACCAGCATGTCGAAGCCGTGGCCGAGCAGCTCCGGCTCGGGGTAGCCGAACATGCGCGAGGCGCCGGCGTTGATCGACTCGATGCGCCCGGCCGCATCCACCACCACCATGCCGTCATGGCTGGCGTCCTGGACCCGGCGCAGGCGGGCCTCGCTGCGCTCGATCGCCTGCTGCGAGGCGATGCGGGCGCTGACGTCGGTCTGCAGCGCGACGAAGTGCGTCGGCAGTCCGGCGCCGTCATGGATCGGCATCACCCGCAGCTCGTTCCAGAAGGGACGTCCCTCGCGGGTGTAGTTCAGCAGCAGCACCTCGATGTCGCTGCCGGTGCGCACCGCCTCGCGCAGCCGCGCCACTTGCTGCGCGTCGGTGCCCGGGCCCTGCAGCAGCCGGCAGTTGCGCCCGACCACCTCGGCGAAGCGCCAGCCGGTCATGCGCTCGAAGGCGACATTGGTGTAGACGATCGGCTGGTCGGGCTGGCGGGCGTCGGCGATGACGATGCCCACCCCGATCGCGTCGATGATGCGCCCGCGCAGCCGCAGCGCCTCCTGCGCGGCGAGCTGCTCGCTCATGTCGCGCATCACCAGCAGATGGCGGTCCGCGCCGGTCTGCCTGCCGGCGCCGTCGAGCCGCGCCAGGCGCAGCTCCAGCGGCACGCTGCCGCGCCCCTCGGGCAGCAGCGCCTCGACGATCATCGGCTCGGCCAGCGCCATCGGGTCGTCCTGCCGCAGCAGGTCCTCGATCAGCTCGCGGGCCGGCTCGGCGAACAGATCGCCCAGCCACAGGCCGCCGAGCGCCTCGGGCTCGCGGTGCAGGATGCGCCCGGCCGCCGGGCTGACCAGGCGGATGCGCTGGTGCGCGTCCAGCGTCAGGATGCCATCCAGAATGTGCTCGAGGATGTGGCGCTGGCGCTGCTCGGCCTGCCGCAGCGTCTCGAGTTCGGCGGGCGCGGGCGGCCGGGTCGGCTCGGCCGGCGCCGCCGCGGCGCGGGCCCGGCGCTGCCGCGCCAGCAGCAGCGCCCCGAGCAGCAGCGATTCCAGCAGCACCAGCGCCAGGCCCTGCCAGGCCAGCCGGGTCTGCGCGGCGCGGTCGCGCCGGGCGCTCATGCCGATCTCCAGCCGCAGCTCGGCGCGCGGCCCCGGCTGGGCGCCTGCCTGGCGCCGCTCCAGCCGGATCAGGCCGTCGGCCGCATCATGGCCGGGCGAGGTGGGCAGCAGCACGCGCGCGTCGCCCGCCTGCGCCAGCACCCGGCCGTTGCCGCTGCTGACCCGCGCATAGCGCACGTCGGGCGCGGCCATCGCCAGGCGCACGAAGCGCTCGGGATCGCTGCCGGCCGGATCGGCCAGTCCGTGCAGCAGGGCCTGGCCGCGCAGCGTCAGCGCCTCCTGTCGGGTGTTCCCCAGATGCCACCAGCCCGCGCCGATCGGCACCGCCAGCAGCAGGGCCTGGATCAGCACCAGCGCGCCGAGGGCGCGCGGGCCGGAGGGAAGGGGCAGGGACCGTGGAGAAAACTGCATCTCGTCGGGAGCGTGAACCGGAATCGCGGTGGGGCCGAGACGGCCGATGCCGGGATTGGACACGGAATCGCTCGACTCGGCTGCCGGGGATGGTCCGCATCCCCGGTGTACTTTTGCGTCTCCCGATGGGGCTGGCAGCGCCCCGAAATGATAGAGCCTGCCGTGTTGCACCGCCCCCGACTCGGGTCGAGGGTCGGCGCGGGGCAGGGATCAGCGCAGGATGTCGCTGATGCAGAGGTACTTGACCTCGACATAGTCGTCGATGCCGTGGTGCGAGCCCTCGCGGCCCAGGCCCGACTGCTTGACGCCGCCGAAGGGCACCTCGGCCACCGAGATCAGGCCGGTGTTGATGCCGACCATGCCGTATTCCAGCGCCTCGCCGACGCGGAAGATGCGGCCGATGTCGCGGCTGTAGAAGTAGCTCGCCAGTCCGAACTCGGTCGCGTTGGCTGCGGCCACCACCTCGGCCTCGGTCGAGAAGCGGAAGATCGGCGCGACCGGGCCGAAGGTCTCCTCGGTGGCGCAGAGCATGTCGGCGGTGACGTCGGCCAGCACGGTGGGCGTGTAGAAGCGCTCGCCGATGCGCTGGCCGCCGGTGACCAGGCGCGCGCCCTTGGCCAGCGCGTCGGCCACATGGCTCTCGACCTTGGCGAAGGCGCCCTCGTCGATCAGCGGGCCCTGGTTGATGCCGGCCTCGAAGCCGTTGCCGACCCGGATCGCCGCGACCTTGGCCGCGAGCTTCTCGACGAACGGGTCGTAGACCTTGTCCTGCACGTACAGGCGGTTGGCGCAGACGCAGGTCTGGCCGGCGTTGCGGTACTTGGAGATCATCGCGCCCTCGACCGCCGAGTCGATGTCGGCGTCGTCGAAGACGATGAAGGGCGCGTTGCCGCCCAGCTCCAGCGACATCTTCTTGATCGTCGGCGCGCACTGCTTCATCAGGATGCGGCCGACCTCGGTCGAGCCGGTGAAGCTGAGGTGGCGCACGGTGTCGGAGGCGCACAGCACGCCGCCGATCTCGATCGAGCTGTCGGCGTCGCCGGTGACGATGTTGAGCACGCCGGCGGGCAGGCCCGCGCGCTGGGCCAGCTCGGCGCAGGCCAGCGCCGACAGCGGCGTCTGCTCGGCCGGCTTGATGACGACCGGGCAGCCCGCGGCCAGCGCCGGCGCGACCTTGCGGGTGATCATCGCGACGGGGAAGTTCCACGGCGTGATCGCCGCGCACACGCCGATGGCCTGCTTCAGGATGACGAAGCGCTTGTTCGGGTCGGTGGTCGGGATGGTCTCGCCGTAGACGCGCTTGGCCTCCTCGGCGAACCACTCGATGAAGCTGGCGCCGTAGACCACCTCGCCGCGGGCTTCCGCCAGGGGCTTGCCCTGCTCGGCGGTCATGATGCGCGCCAGGTCGTCGGCGTTCTCGATCATCAGCGCGTGCCACTTCATCAGGATGGCGGCGCGCTCCTTGGCGGTCTTGGCGCGCCAGGCCGGCCAGGCGGCGTTGGCGGCGACGATGGCGGCCTCGGTCTCGGCGGCGCCCAGGCGCGGCACGCTGGCCAGCGTCGCGCCGGTGGCCGGGTCGGTCACGTCGAAGCGGCTGCCGCCGGCGACCCATTCGCCGTTGATCAGCGCGTCGAGCTTCAGCAGCGAGGGATCCTTGAGGGCGGCGAGAGGAGAGGACGACTGCGTCATGGGTGCGGACTCCGGGGAGGGGTGAGGGGTCGATGAGGGTCGATCCCGCACTTTAGGCCAGCGCCTCGGGGCCCGCACAGACACAGCCGGCCCGTCCGCGCGCGCACTGTGCTGGGGGCGGGGCCGGTACAGCGGGGGAGGATGCCAATGCTGCAGAAGACTGAACAAGCGATATGCAACTGACCACGCTGCTAGATGTTGGGTCCCATATGATCATTGGCCCATACGCAGCTGGCCACTGTACCGAGCAAGACAGGTCATGCGCGAGGTGTTGAGCAACCCGGAGCAAAGGTCAACGACATGAGCCAGATCCATCCACAGGCGCGCACCACCCCGCGAGTACGGGCGGAGATCCAGGCGTCCGAGGACAGCCCTGCAGAGCTGGCCCGCCGGTACAACATCTCCGAGCCGACCGCTGCGAAATGGCAGGCCCGCGACAGCGTGGAAGACCGCAGCCATCGGCCCCACAAGCTCAGCACCACGCTCGTACGTATTCACGCCCCCTCCTTGACCCCCCAGCCCCGCGCATCCCGGCAAGTTCAACTTGCCAGGACACCACGCACAGAAGGTCAGGAAGGTGAGCGCCGCCGCTGCGCTCAGCCGCTCGGCAGCAGCGATGGCACCGGGCCGGCGCCCAGCCAGGCGCGCAGCGCCTGCTCCATCCAGCCGCGCAGGTCTCGGCCCTGGCGGCGGCAGCTCTCCATCGCCGAGAAGCCCCGGGCGACGAACTGCTGCCCGCGCATGGAGCGCGTCGGGCCGCTGATCTTGCGCTTGAGCACCACCGTGCGCAGCGCCTGCTCGGCGGCGTTGTTGGTGGGCTCGACGCCGGGGTGGCGCACGAAGCTCCACAGCGAGACCTCCTGCGCGAGCAGGTTGGCGCAGGTCTGCGCGGTGCGCCGGCAGCCTGAGCGCGTGCCGCGCTCGAGCGCCTGATGCACCCGGGCCTGCAGCCGCGCGAACTCGGCCGGGCCGGCGTCGCGGGCGCGCCAGCGGAACAGCACCCGACCCAGCCCGAGCAGGCGCCGGCCGACGCAGCCCGCCGCCCCGGCGCGCCCGGCGATGCGCTCGAAGTCGCGCAGCAGGTGCGCCCAGCACACCTGGCGCCGCTCTGGCGCCACCCAGTCGTACACCGCGTAGCGGTCCGTCACCAGCACGCCGGCCGGGCGCTCGCCCGCCAGCGCCTGCGCCACATAGCGCGCCCGCGAGGGCAGCACCTGGTAGACCACCACCTGCGGCCGCACCGTCGCCCACACCCAGTGCCGGGTGCCGGACCCCGCCTGGCGCCAGCTCGTCTCGTCCATGTGCAGCACCGCCGCGCCGTGGCAGCTCGCCGCCGCCTGCTGCACCGGCGCCTGCAGCGCCTGCGCCACCAGCCCTTGCGCCTGCGAGATCGCCCCCAGGCTGAAGCGCACCCCCAGCACCTCGCCCAGCAGCGTGCGGATCTTGTCCTGCGTCAGGTGGTACCGCGTGCCCAGCGCCCCGATCAGGGCCAGCGCCCTCGGTCCGATCTGCCCGCGCGGCACCCCGGCCGGCAGCCGGCTTTCGTGCGTCTTGCGGCAGTGTCCGCACACCCCGCGGTACAGCCGGTATTCCTGCACCTCCGCCCGCACCGCCTGCGCCAGGTCCGTCACCTGGTGGCGCAGCGCCCGACCCGGCTCGATCGGCCCGCCACACTCGCACACCTCGGGTGGCGGGCACTCGTGCACCGCGTCGACCTCGCCCTCGTCCAGCAGCGTCCGGTATGTGCCCTTGTGCCCGGGCTGCCCGCCGCGCTTGCGCTCGCTGCTGCGGCCCGGCCGGCTCGTGCCCGCCACATCCGACGACGGCGGCTTCGACGAGTTGCGCGAGTCCAGCTTCACCCGCTCCTGCAGCCACGCCACCTGCTCGCGCAGCTGCGCCAGCTGCTGGCTCAGCGTGTCGATCACCTCGTGGCATTGCGCCAGCGTCTGCGGCTTGGCGGGCAGGTCTTCGGGTGTGGGCGATGGGGGCGGGTTCATCGGGCTTGACTCTCCTGCCTCGCGCCCGTGCTGTCTACGCGGGCTTCAGCGGGTTGACGGGCTGGGTGGGCGTGTCAAGGAGGGGGGCGTGAATACGTACCCACGCTCAGCCCGGCACAGGAAGCCATCGTGGTGGAGTTGCGCCGACTGTTGCTGCTGCCGCTGGACGATCTGCTGGTGATC
>NZ_BQWE01000060.1:0-100216 GCF_023706025.1 Sphaerotilus sp. FB-3
GTGGCGCCGCCGCCGACGTCCAGGAAGTTGGCCGGCTCGCCGCCGAACAGCTTGATGGTGTCCATCGTCGCCATCGCCAGACCCGCGCCGTTGACCAGGCAGCCGATGTTGCCGTCCAGGCTGATGTAGGCCAGATCGAACTTCGACGCCTCGACCTCGGCCGGATCCTCTTCGTCCAGATCGCGGTAGGCCACGATCTCCGGGTGACGGAACAGCGCGTTGGAGTCGAAGTTGAACTTCGCGTCCAGCGCCATCAGGTTGCCCTTGCTGTCACGGTTGAGCGGGTTGATCTCGACCAGCGAGGCATCCGTCTCCATGTAGCAGCGGTACAGGTTCTTGAACAGCGACACGGCCTGGTCCACGGTGTGGCCTTCCATGCCGATGGCACGCGCGATCTTGGCCGCCTGCTCGTCGGTCAGACCGGCCAGCGGGTCGATCATCTCGGTGATGATCTTCTCAGGGGTCGAGTGCGCGACCTCCTCGATGTCCATGCCGCCTTCCGACGAGGCGATGAAGGCCACGCTCTGCGTGCCGCGGTCGGTGACCAGCGAGACGTAGAACTCCTTGCCAATGTCGGCGCCGTCCTCGATGTACAGGCGGCGGACCTTCTGGCCTTCCGCGCCGGTCTGGTGCGTGACCAGCTGCATGCCCAGGATGTCGGTGGCGCGGGCGCGCACGTCGTCCAGCGACTTCGCGACCTTCACGCCGCCGCCCTTGCCGCGGCCGCCTGCATGGATCTGCGCCTTCACGACCCAGACCGGGCCGCCCAGCTTCTCGGCGGCTTCCACCGCCTCCTGGACCGTGAACGCCGGGTAGCCGCGCGGCACCGGAACGTCGAACTGGCGCAGGATTTCCTTGCCTTGGTATTCGTGGATCTTCATCGGGGCGATCTCCTCGATCTTCGGGTGGTGAACCTGTGGGTGGATGCGGTGGGGAGCCGGTCTTCTCTGCGGGCAGGGGACAGTCGGGCCGCGCAGGCGCTGCGGCACTCTGCGGTCCCAAGCTGACCTCAGGGTGACGCAGCCTCCAGGCCGTTCTCGAAGTGCTGGCGCATCAGCCGGCTGGCCGCCTCGGCATCGCGGCGCTCGAGCGCTTCCATCAGCGCGCGATGCTCCTGCAGCGATTCCTCGGGGCGGCCCATCTTGAACAGCGAGTGATGCCGGTTGAGCTTCATGACCTTGCGCAGGTCGGTGACGATCTGCTGGCGCCAGCGGTTGCCCGACAGCGCCAGCAGCTGCATGTGGAAGGCCTCGTTGGTGGCGAAGAAGAACTCGCGCTGGCCGACCTCGCGCTCGAGCCGCTCGTGCAGCGCACGCAGCGTGGCCAGATCGGTGCTGGCGGCCGAGCGCGCGACCTCGCCGGCCGCATCGCTCTCCAGCAGCGCGAGCAGGTGATAGACCTGGCGCACATCGTCGGTCGACATCTCGGTGACATAGGCGCCGCGGCGCACCTTCATCGTCACCAGGCCTTCGACCGCCAGCACCTTCAGCGCCTCGCGCAGCGGCGTGCGGCTGATGCCGTACTCGGCCGAGAGCTTCTGCTCGTCGATCCAGCTGCCGGGCTCGAGCTCGCGGTTGAAGATCTGCTGGCGCAGCCGCTCGGCCACATCCTGATAGAGGGCGCGAGGCGCCAGGGCATGTTCGGGGTCGTGGGTGGGCAGGCGCACGGTGGGCATCATTCGGAATTCGGTCGGGATGATAGCGGACCGGGCTGCGGTCTTGAATTCATAATTATGCATCATGTATCATGGCGATGCACTGCGTCAGGAACCCCACAACATGTCGAACTCCCCCGAATTCCAGCCAGCCTCGATGGAACAGTGGCTGAAGGCCGCCGCCAAGTCCGCGCCCGGCGGCAATGTCGAGGCGCTGAACTGGGTCACGCCGGACGGCATCACCGTCAAGCCGCTCTACACCGCGGCCGACGTGGCGGGGCTGCCCTTCACCGACACGCTGCCCGGGTTCGAGCCCTTCATCCGCGGCCCGCAGGCCACGATGTACGCGGTGCGTCCGTGGACCATCCGCCAGTACGCCGGCTTCTCGACCGCCGAGGAATCGAACGCCTTCTACCGCAAGGCGCTGGCCGCCGGCGGCCAGGGCGTCTCGGTCGCCTTCGACCTGGCGACCCACCGCGGCTACGACTCGGATCACCCGCGGGTGACCGGCGATGTCGGCAAGGCGGGCGTGGCGATCGACTCGGTCGAGGACATGAAGATCCTGTTCGACCAGATCCCGCTCGACAAGGTGAGCGTGTCCATGACGATGAACGGCGCGGTGCTGCCGGTGCTGGCGGGCTATGTCGTCGCGGCGGAAGAGCAGGGCGTGTCGCAGGACAAGCTCAGCGGGACCATCCAGAACGACATCCTCAAGGAGTTCATGGTCCGCAACACCTACATCTATCCGCCGGAGCCGTCGATGAAGATCATCGGCGACATCATCGAGTACACGGCGCAGAAGATGCCGAAGTTCAACTCGATCTCGATCTCCGGCTACCACATGCAGGAAGCGGGCGCGAACCAGGCGCTGGAGCTGGCCTTCACGCTGGCCGACGGCAAGGAATACGTCAAGACCGCGATGGCCAAGGGCCTGGACGTCGACGCCTTCGCCGGGCGGCTCAGCTTCTTCTGGGCGATCGGGATGAACTTCTATCTCGAGATCGCCAAGATGCGTGCGGCGCGTCTGCTGTGGGCGCGCATCATGAAGGGCTTCGACGCGAAGAACCCGAAGAGCCTGATGCTGCGCACCCACTGCCAGACCTCGGGCTGGTCGCTGACCGAGCAGGACCCGTACAACAACATCGTGCGCACCACGATCGAGGCGATGGCCGCGGTCTTCGGCGGCACGCAGTCGCTGCACACCAACGCGCTGGACGAGGCGATCGCGCTGCCGACCGCGTTCTCCTCGCGCATCGCCCGCAACACGCAGCTGATCATCCAGGAAGAGACGCACATCACCAATGTGGTCGACCCGTGGGCCGGCTCCTACCTGATGGAGTCGCTGACGCAGGAGATGGCCGACAAGGCGTGGGCCATCATCGAGGAAGTCGAGGCGATGGGCGGCATGACCCGGGCGGTCGATTCCGGCTGGGCCAAGCTGAAGATCGAGGCCTCTGCGGCCGAGAAGCAGGCCCGCATCGACTCCGGCAAGGACGTGATCGTCGGCGTCAACAAGTACAAGCTGGCCAAGGAGGATCCGGTCGAGATCCTCGAGGTCGACAACATGAAGGTGCGCGACGCGCAGATCGCGCGCCTGCAGCAGATCCGCGCCACGCGCGACACCGCGGCGGTGCAGGCCGCGCTGGCGGCGCTGACCGAGGCGGCCCGGTCCGGCCAGGGCAACCTGCTGGATCTGGCGATCCAGGCGGTGCGCCTGCGCGCCACGGTCGGCGAGGTCTCGGATGCGCTCGAGGCGGTCTACGGCCGCCACCGCGCCGACATCCAGAAGGTCACCGGCGTCTACGCGGCGGCCTACGATTCGGCCGAGGGCTGGGAGAAGCTGCAGGGCGAGATCGCGGCCTTTGCCGAGACCTACGGCCGCCGCCCGCGCGTGATGATCGCCAAGCTCGGCCAGGACGGCCATGACCGCGGCGCCAAGGTGGTGGCCACCGCCTATGCCGATCTCGGCTTCGACGTCGACATGGGCCCGCTGTTCCAGACGCCGGAGGAATGCGCCCGCCAGGCCATCGAGAACGATGTGCATGCGGTCGGCGTCTCGACGCTGGCGGCCGGTCACAAGACCCTGGTGCCCGCGATCATCGCGGAACTGAAGAAGCAGGGCGCCGACGACATCATCGTCTTCGTCGGCGGGGTCATTCCGCAACAGGATTACGATTGCCTGTTCGAAGCCGGCGTGAAGGGGGTCTACGGTCCCGGCACGCCGATTCCGGCCTCGGCCAAGGATGTTCTGGAGCAGATCAAAGCCCATGTGTCTGCGGCCTGAGGTGCGCCCATGACCTATCGGTGATCCATGCAACCTCCCTCAGCCGCTTCTGCCGCTTCTGCCGCCGGCATGCCGCATCTCCAGCTCACCCCTGCCGGTGAGGATGATTTCGAAGCCCTGCTGTCCTTGCGGATGGCGGCGATGAGGGAGAGCCTGACGCGGCTCGGCCATTTCGATCCGCAGCGGGTGCGCGAGCGGCTGAGCCGGGGCTTCAACCCGGCGCATGCGCGCCACATCCTGCGCGATGGCGATCTGGTGGGCTTCGTCGTGGTGATTCCGCGGCCCGGGGACATGCTGCTCGATCACCTCTACATCCACCCCAGCGCGCAGGGTGAGGGCATCGGCGGCTGGGTGATGCGGCGGGTGCTGGCGGAGGCCGATGCGCGGGCCATGCCGATGTCGGTGACTGCGCTGAAGCACACCGCGGCGGCGCGCTTCTACGAGCGCCACGGCTTCATCCTGGAGGCCGAGGGCGAATGGGACCTGTATTTCCGAAGGCCGGCGCATCCGGCCAGCGATCACTAGCGATCACACCGGGCGATCACTCGCCTCCTTCGATGACCGACGACTTCTCCCACCTGCCTGCCTCCGAGCAGGCCCTGGCTGCCGGCATCGCCGGCACGCAGCCGGCGGTGCAGCGGCGCGCGATGGCCAAGGCGATCACGCTGCTCGAGTCGACCCGGGCCGACCACCGCGCCCGCGCCGACGCGCTGCTCGACGCGCTGCTGCCGCGCACCGGGCGCTCCTTCCGGCTCGGCATTTCCGGCGTTCCCGGCGTGGGCAAGTCGACCTTCATCGAGACGCTCGGGCTGCACCTGATCGGCCTGGGGCACCGGGTGGCGGTGCTGGCGGTCGATCCGTCGTCGACGGTCTCGGGCGGCTCCATCCTGGGCGACAAGACCCGCATGGAGCGGCTGTCGGTGCACCCGCACGCCTACATCCGCCCCAGCCCGTCCTCGGGCACGCTCGGCGGCGTCGCCGAGAAGACCCGCGAGGCGATGCTGGTCGCCGAGGCCGCCGGCTACGACATCGTCATCATCGAGACGGTCGGCGTCGGCCAGAGCGAGACCGCGGTCTCGGGCATGACCGACATGTTCTGCCTGCTGCAGCTGCCCAATGCCGGCGACGACCTGCAGGCGATCAAGAAGGGCGTGATGGAGCTGGCCGACCTGGTGGTCATCAACAAGGCCGACATCGACCCCGACGCCGCCACCCGCGCCCGTGCGCAGATCACCAGCGCGCTGCGCCTGCTGGGCATGCACGCCCAGCACGGCCATCCCGACCACGGCCATGAAGGCGCGAGCCTGTGGCTGCCGCGCGTGATCCAGATCAGCGCGCTCAAGGGTGCCGGGCTCGACGATTTCTGGAGCGCGGTCAGCACCTTCCGCGAACTGCAGCAGGCCAGCGGCCGGCTGGCGCAGCGCCGCCAGCAGCAGAACCTGGCCTGGATGTGGGAACGCATCGAGTCCGGCCTGCGCGAGCGCTTCCGCGCGCACCCCGAGGTGCGCGGCCAGCTCGGCGAGCTCACCGCCCAGGTGCGCGAGGGGCGCACCGCCGCGTCGGTGGCCGCACGCCGGCTGCTCGACCTGATGACCTGACTCCCCCCGAGACCCGCCCGACCCTTCCCGATTCCCGAACCGATTTCGAATCACGGACCCACCCGAGGAGATCCCCATGCATGACATCCAGCAGATGCTCGAAGCCAAGCGCGCCAAGGCGCGCCTGGGCGGCGGGCAGAAACGCATCGACAGCCAGCACGCCAAGGGCAAGCTGACCGCGCGCGAGCGCCTCGAGCTGCTGTTCGACGAAGGCACCTTCGAAGAGTGGGACATGTTCGTCGAGCACCGCTGTGCCGACTTCGGCATGCAGGACAACAAGATCACCGGCGACGGCGTGGTCACCGGCTACGGCATGATCAACGGCCGCCTGGCCTTCGCGTTCAGCCAGGACTTCACCGTCTTCGGCGGCGCGCTGTCCGAGGCGCACGCCGAGAAGATCTGCAAGATCATGGACCAGGCGATGAAGGTCGGCGCCCCGGTGATCGGCCTGAACGACTCGGGCGGCGCGCGCATCCAGGAAGGCGTGGCGTCCTTGGGCGGCTACGCCGAGGTCTTCCAGCGCAATGTCATGGCCTCGGGCGTGATCCCGCAGATCTCGATGATCATGGGCCCGTGCGCGGGCGGCGCGGTGTACTCGCCGTCGATGACCGACTTCATCTTCATGGTGAAGGACTCCAGCTACATGTTCGTCACCGGCCCCGAGGTGGTGAAGACGGTGACGCACGAGGAAGTGACCGCCGAGGAGCTGGGCGGCGCGGTCACCCACACCGCCAAGTCCGGCGTGGCCGACCTGGCCTTCGAGAACGATGTGGAAGCGCTGCTGATGCTGCGCCGCTTCTTCAACTACCTGCCGCTGAACAACAAGGAAAAGCCGCCGGTGCGCCCGAGCGGCGACCCGGCGCTGCGTCTGGACCACTCGCTCGACACGCTGGTGCCGGACCATCCGAACAAGCCCTATGACATGAAGGAGCTGATCGCCAAGGTGGTCGACGACGGCGACTTCTTCGAGCTGCAGCCCGACTACGCCGCCAACATCGTCATCGGCATGGCGCGCATGGAAGGCCAGACGGTGGGCATCGTCGCCAACAACCCGCTGGTGCTGGCGGGCTGCCTGGACATCAAGAGCTCGATCAAGGCCGCGCGCTTCGTGCGCTTCTGCGATGCCTTCAACATTCCCGTCATCACCTTCGTCGACGTGCCCGGCTTCATGCCCGGCACCGCGCAGGAGTACGGCGGCATCATCAAGCACGGCGCCAAGCTGCTCTACGCCTACGCCGAGTGCACCGTGCCGAAGGTCACCGTCATCACCCGCAAGGCCTACGGCGGCGCCTATGACGTGATGAGCTCCAAGCACCTGCGCGGCGACGTGAACTTCGCCTGGCCGAACGCCGAGATCGCGGTGATGGGCGCCAAGGGCGCGGTGGAGATCATCTTCCGCGAGGAGAAGAAGGATCCGGCCAAGCTGGCCGCGCGCGAGGCCGAGTACAAGGCCCGCTTCGCCAATCCCTTCGTGGCCGGCGCCCGCGGCTTCATCGACGACGTGATCCAGCCGCACGAGACGCGCAAGCGCATCTGCCGCTCGCTGGTGATGCTCAAGGACAAGAAGCTGGACAACCCGTGGCGCAAGCACGGCAACATCCCCCTCTGATCACGCGGCGCGAAAGCAAACCATCATGTTCAAGAAGATCCTGATCGCCAACCGCGGCGAAATCGCCTGCCGCGTCATCGCCACCGCCCGCAAGATGGGCATCAAGACGGTGGCCGTCTATTCCGAGGCCGACAAGGACGCGCGTCATGTCGAGCTGGCCGACGAGGCGGTGCTGCTGGGCCCGGCGCCCTCGCGCGAGTCGTATCTGGTCGCCGACAAGATCATCGCCGCGTGCAAGGCCACCGGCGCCGAGGCGCTGCACCCGGGCTACGGCTTCCTGTCCGAGAACGAGGACTTCGCCCGCCGCTGCGAGGAGGAGGGCATCGCCTTCATCGGCCCGAAGCACTACTCGATCGCGGCCATGGGCGACAAGATCGCCTCGAAGAAGCTCGCCAACGAGGCCAAGGTCAGCACGATTCCGGGCTGGAACGACGCCATCGAGAGTCCGGAGCGTGCGGTCGAGATCGCCCGCGACATCGGCTATCCGGTGATGATCAAGGCCTCGGCCGGCGGCGGCGGCAAGGGCCTGCGCGTGGCCTTCAACGACAAGGAAGCCTTCGACGGCTTCGCGTCGTGCCGCAACGAGGCCCGCAACAGCTTCGGCGACGACCGCGTCTTCATCGAGAAGTTCGTCGAGCAGCCGCGCCACATCGAGATCCAGGTGCTGGGCGATGCCCACGGCAACGTGGTCTACCTGCACGAGCGCGAGTGCTCGATCCAGCGCCGCCACCAGAAGGTCATCGAAGAAGCCCCGAGCCCCTTCATCAGCGACGCCACCCGCAAGGCGATGGGCGAGCAGGCGGTGGCGCTGGCCAAGGCGGTGAAGTACCAGTCGGCCGGCACGGTCGAGTTCGTCGTCGGCAAGAACCAGGACTTCTACTTCCTGGAGATGAACACCCGCCTGCAGGTGGAGCACCCGGTCACCGAGTGCATCACCGGGCTGGACCTGGTCGAGCAGATGATCCGCGTGGCCGCCGGCGAGAAGCTCGGCTTCACGCAGGACCAGATCCCGCGCCAGGGCTGGGCGATCGAGTGCCGCATCAACGCGGAAGACCCGTTCCGCAACTTCCTGCCCTCCACCGGCCGTCTGGTGAAGTACCAGCCGCCGGCGGCCGACCTGGTGCAGGGCAGCGAGACGCTGCAGGGCGCGGCCTACGAGGCCGGGCGCTTCGGCGGCGTGCGCGTCGATACCGGCGTGTACGAGGGCGGCGAGATCCCGATGTTCTACGACTCGATGATCGCCAAGCTCATCGTGCACGGGCGTGACCGCGATGACGCGATCGCCAAGATGCGCGCCGCGCTCAACGGCTTCGTGATCCGCGGCATCAGCTCGAACATCCCGTTCCAGGCCGCGCTGCTGGCGCACCCGAAGTTCGTCACCGGCGACTTCAACACCGGCTTCATCGCCGAGCACTATGCCCAGGGCTTCAAGGCCGAGGATGTGCCGCATGACGACCCGCTGTTCCTGGTCGCGCTGGCCGCCTTCGTGCGCCGCAAGGCGCGCGAGCGCGCCGCCGGCATCAGCGGCCAGCTGCCCGGCCATGGCGTGGCCCATGCGGACACGCTGGTGGTGGTGCAGCTCGGCGCCGACGGCCAGAACCTCTATCACGATGTGCAGCTCGGCGACTTCGACGCGGCGCACGGCACGATGAACGTGACCGTCGGCGGCCGGGTCTACGCGATCCGCAGCGCCACCAAGCTCGGCGAGATCCTGATGACCGGCTCGGTCAACGGCCAGCCCTTCAGCGCCCAGGTCGAGCGCGGTTCGGTCAAGCGGCCGCTGGCGATCCGGGTCGCGCACAACGGCACCGCGATCGAGGCGCTGGTGCTGCAGCCGCGCGCGGCCGAGCTGCACAAGCTCATGCCCTACAAGGCGCCGCCCGACACCAGCAAGATGCTGCTGTCGCCGATGCCGGGCCTGCTGGTGCAGGTGCCGGTGGCGGTCGGCCAGAAGGTGCAGGCCGGCGAGCGCCTGGCGGTCATCGAGGCGATGAAGATGGAGAACATCCTCGTCGCCACGCAGGACTGCGTGGTCAAGGAGATCCGGGCCACGGTCGGCGAGAGCCTGAGCGTGGACCAGCAGATCATCATCTTCGAGTGAAGCCGGGAGCCCCGATGCAAGCCAAGCCCTTCAAGATCCTCGGCATCCAGCAGATCGCCATCGGCGGGACCGACAAGCAGCGGCTGAAGACCCTCTGGGTCGACATCTTCGGCCTGTCGGTCAAGAGCACGTTTGTGAGCGAGCGCGAGAACGTCGACGAGGACATCTGCGCGCTGGGCGAAGGCCCGACCGCGGTCGAGGTCGACCTGATGCAGCCGCTCGACATCGAGAAGAAGCCGGCCGTGCACGCCACGCCGCTGAACCACGTCGGCCTGTGGGTCGACGATCTGGCCCGGGCGGTCGAGTGGATGACGGCCAACGGCGTGCGCTTCGCGCCCGGTGGCATCCGCAAGGGCGCGGCCGGCTTCGACATCTGCTTCATCCACCCGAAGGGCAACGAGCAGTTCCCCATCGGCGGCGAAGGGGTGCTGATCGAGCTGGTGCAGGCGCCGCCCGAGGTGATCGCCGCGCTCGGTTAAGCTCGCCGGCCTTGTGACGGCCCGGTGTCCGTTGTCTGCGGATGCCGGGCCGTTTCCATTCGGATTTGCCACTTTCCATGCTGATCGATCACCTGAGCCAACAGCTGCAGCAGCGCCGCGCGCTCGGCCTCGAGCGGGTGCGCCGCATCGCCGAGGGGCCGTGCCGGCCGGACCTGCCGGTGAGCCGGCCTGGCGCGGAGGCCGATGCCGGTGCAGCGACCGACGCATCGCAGCCGATGCTGGCCTTCTGCAGCAACGACTATCTGGGCCTGGCCGCGCATCCGGCGGTGGTCGAGGCGCTGGCCGAGGGCGCGCGGCGCTGGGGCGCCGGCAGCGGCGCCTCGCACCTGGTCTGCGGCCACGGCCGTGCGCACGAGCGGCTCGAGCAGGCGCTGGCCGAGTGGCTGGCGCCGCTGTGGCCCGAGGGCGCGCGGGTGCTGGGCTTCGGCACCGGCTACCTGGCCAATCTGGCGCTGATGACCGCGCTGGGCGACGCGCGCACCACGCTGTTCACCGACCGGCTCAACCACGCCTCGCTGATCGATGGTGCGCAGCTCGCGCGGGCCGAGGTGCGCCGCTATCCGCACAACCGCGTCGACCGGCTGGAGGCGATGCTGCTTGAGTGCGCCACGCCGCTGAAGCTGATCGTCACCGACGGCGTCTTCAGTATGGACGGCGACCTGGCGCCGCTGGACCGGCTCTTGGCGCTGGCCGAGCGCCACGACGCCTGGCTGGTGGTCGACGACGCGCATGGCCTGGGCGTGCTCGGCGAGGCCGGGCGCGGCAGCCTGGCGCATTTCGGCCTGCGCGGGCGCCGGCTGATCCTGATGGGCACGCTGGGCAAGGCCTTCGGCGTGGCCGGCGCCTTCGTGATGGCCGATCCGGTCATCGTCGAGTGGCTGCTGCAGACCGCGCGGCCGGGCATCTACACCACCGCCGCGCCGCCGGCGCTGGCCGAGGCGACGCTCGCCAGCCTGGAGATCATCCGCGGGCCGGAGGGCGACGCGCGGCGCGCGGCGCTGCAGGCGCGCATCCGGCAGCTGCGCGAGGGGCTGGCGGCGCTGCTGGCGGCGCATCCGGGCTGCGGCTGGTCGCTGCCCGAGTCCGCCACCGCGATCCAGCCGCTGCTGATCGGCGACAACCACCGCGCCGCCGCGCTGGCCGAGCGGCTGCGCCAGGCCGGGCAGTGGGTGCCGGCGATCCGCCCGCCCACCGTGCCGGAGGGCACCGCGCGGCTGCGCATCACGCTGTCGGCCGCGCACCGGCCCGAGGAGGTCGCGCGGCTGCTGGCGGTGCTGGGCCAGGCGCTGCAGGACCCGGCCGGAGGCCCGCGATGAGCGCGGTCGTGCTGCAGCCCGGCGCGGCCGATCCGCATCCGGCCTATGCCGCGCTGCGCCAGGCCGGCCCGATCCACTGGAGCGAGGATTTCTTCGGCGGCGCCTGGGTGCTGACCCGCCATGCCGATGCCGAGCAGGTGCTGCGCGATCCGCGCTTCTCGGCCGCGCGCACCGGCGGCTGGGTGCGCCGGGGCGAGACGCAGCGGCGCGAGGCGGGCGCCTTCCAGCGCCTGTTCGCGCGTGCGCTGCTGTTCCTGGACGGCCAGGACCATGCAGGGCTGCGCCGGCTGATGATGGCCGGCTTCGATGGCCAGGCGATGGCGGCGCTGCGGCCGTGGATCGAGCAGCGCTGCACCGCGCTGATGGACACGCTGCAGGCCGAGCAGGCCGCCGCACCGGAGCGTCCGGTCGACTGGATCGCCGGCGTGGCGCGCCGGCTGCCGGCCGGGGTGATCTCGCGGCTGCTCGGCCTGCCGGCCGAGGACGAGCCGATGCTGGTGGGCTGGTCCGACGAGATCGCGCCCTTCCTGGGCGCGGCCGATCCCTCGCCCGAGGTGACCCGCCGGGCCGAGCGTGCGCTGGTGGCGATGGCCGGCTATTTCCGCAGCCATTTCGACCGCTCGCCCGGCGCGGCGGCGCAAGAGTCCGCGGGTTTGCTGGACCGGCTGCTGCTGGCCCATCGCCAGGGCCAGGCCGGGCTGGACGACAGCGTCGGGCTGCTGGCCCAGGCGACGATGCTGCTGTTCGCCGGTCATGAGACCACCCGCCATCTGCTCGGCAATGCGGTGCAGCTGCTGCTGGCGCATCCGGTGCAGTGGCAGGCGCTGCGCGCCGATCCGGGCCTGGCGCCGGCTGCGGTGCGCGAGGCGCTGCGCCACCAGTGCCCGGTGCAGTACAGCGGCCGGCGGGTGGTGACACCGCTGGAACTGCACGGCCAGCGCCTGGAGCGCGGCGATGGCGTCATCGTGCTGATCGGCGCGGCCAACCGCGACCCCGAGCGCTTCGAGCGGCCCGACGACTTCGACATCGCGCTGCCGCGCCGTGCCTCGCTGGCCTTCGGCAGCGGGCCGCATGTCTGCATCGGCGCGGCGCTGACCCGCCTCGAGGGCGAGATCATGCTCGGCCAGCTCGCGCGGCGCTGGCCGCATCTGGCGCTGGCCCGGCCCGAGACGCCCGACTGGGTGCCCGACCAGCCGCTCTACCGCGGCCTGCGCTCGCTGCCGCTGTGGCTGCAAGGCCCGCCGGCCTGATCCCGGTCAAGAATTTCCCGCTCGATCGCTGATGGCAGGGCGGCTGACAGCGAAGTGACAGGCGGACGTCAGGCGCGTCATTTTGAATTATGAATTCAGCCGGACCCTCAGGATTCAGGAGACAAGCGCATGACCGCCTACGCCGACTTTCACCGCCGTTCCATCGAAGACCGTGACGGCTTCTGGGGCGAGCAGGCCCAGCTGATCGACTGGCACAAGCCCTTCGACCAGGTCTGCGACTACAGCAACCCCCCGTTCGCCAAGTGGTTCGCGGGCGGCGAGACCAACCTCTGCCACAACGCGGTCGATCGCCACCTCGCGACCCGCGCCGACCAGAACGCGCTCATCTTCGTCTCGACCGAGACCAACACCGAGAAGGCCTACAGCTACCGCGAACTGCACGCCGAAGTGCAGCGCATGGCCGCGATCTACCAGTCGCTCGGCGTCAAGAAGGGCGACCGCGTGCTGATCTACATGCCGATGATTGCCGAGGCGGCGTTCGCGATGCTGGCCTGCGTGCGCATCGGCGCGATCCACTCGGTGGTGTTCGGCGGCTTCGCCAGCCACTCGCTGGCCAGCCGCATCGACGACGCCCAGCCGACCGTCATCGTCAGCGCCGACGCCGGCATGCGTGGCGGCAAGTCGGTGCCCTACAAGCACCTGCTCGACGAAGCCATCAACCTCTCGGCCCACAAGCCGGCCAAGGTGCTGATGGTCAACCGCGGTCTGGCCGACTACGCCAAGGTCGACGGCCGCGATGTCGACTACGCCGAGCAGCGCGCGCTGCAGATGGACACCGTGGTGCCGTGCGAGTGGGTGGATTCGACCCACCCGTCGTACATCCTCTACACCTCCGGCACCACCGGCAAGCCCAAGGGCGTGCAGCGCGACACCGCCGGCTACACCGTCGCGCTGGCCGCGTCCATGAAGCACATCTACATGGGCAACCCGGGCGAGACGTACTTCAGCACGTCGGACATCGGCTGGGTCGTCGGCCACAGCTACATCATCTACGGCCCGCTGATCAACGGCATGGCCACCATCATGTACGAAGGCCTGCCGATCCGCCCGGACGCCGGCATCTGGTGGAGCCTGGTCGAGAAGTACAAGGTCACCGTGATGTTCTCGGCCCCGACCGCCGCGCGCGTGCTGAAGAAGCAGGATCCGGCGTATCTCACCAAGTACGACCTGAGCAGCCTGAAGGCGCTGTTCCTGGCCGGCGAGCCGCTCGACGAGCCGACCGCCACCTGGATCGGCGGCGCGCTGAACAAGCCGATCATCGACAACTACTGGCAGACCGAGACCGGCTGGCCGATCATGGCCATCTGCAACGGCGTCGAGCCCGCACCGACCAAGTTCGGCTCGCCCGGCAAGGCGGTCTACGGCTACGACGTGAAGCTGATCGACGAGACCACCGGCGAGGAGATCACCGAGGCCAACAAGAAGGGTGTCATTGCCGTCGAAGGCCCGCTGCCGCCGGGCTGCCTGCAGACCGTCTGGGGCGACGACAAGCGCTACGTCAGCACCTACTGGTCCAGCATCCACAACAAGGTGATGTATTCCACCTTCGACTGGGGCGTGAAGGACGAGGACGGCTACTTCTTCATCCTCGGCCGCACCGATGACGTGATCAACGTCGCTGGCCACCGCCTGGGCACCCGCGAGATCGAGGAAAGCATCTCCAGCCACCCGAACGTCGCCGAAGTGGCGGTGGTGGGCGTGGCCGACCAGCTCAAGGGCCAGGTCGCGGTCGCGTTCGCGGTGCTGAAGGACCCGAGCAAGGTCGCCGGCCCCGACGACGCCAAGGCGCTGGAGGCCGAGATCATGAAGGTGGTCGACTGCCAGCTTGGCGCGGTGGCGCGCCCGGCCTCGGTGCGCTTCGTCTCGGTGCTGCCGAAGACCCGCTCCGGCAAGGTGCTGCGCCGCGCGATCCAGGCGGTCTGCGAGGGCCGCGACGCCGGTGACCTGACGACGATGGAAGACCCGGCCGCGCTGGCGCAGATCAAGGATCTGGTGTCCTGACCGGATCCTGATCCGGGATCCGCGCCTTCGATCCGCGCTGAACCGCAGGGGCCCCGTGGCGACACGGGGCCCCTTTGTCTTGTCCCGCCTTCATCGGATCTTCAGAAAGGGTTGTGAACTCTGTCACATCTGATTACATAATCGGTCCATGCCGCGCATTCACATCATTGCCGGCCCGCCGGGAGCGGGCAAGACCACCTTCGCCAAGGAGTACCTGCCCCAGGAGGCGGCCTGCCGCAACTTCGTCGACGCCGACCTGATCGCCGAGGGGCTGTCGCCGTTCTCGCCCGAACGCATGACGATGCGCGCGCACAAGCTGATGCAGATCACCATCGGCGACCTGCTGCGCCGCCACGAGAGCTTCGGCTTCGAGACCACGCTGCGCAGCCGCGAAGTCGCCAGCCAGATCCCGGAATGGCGCCACCAGGGCTATGTGGTGCAGCTGGTCTTCCTGTCGCTGAGCAGTCCGGAGCTGGCGATCCAGCGTGTCGGCGAGCGGGTGCGCCAGGGCGGGCACAAGGTGGCGCCGGACGCGGTGCGACGGCGCTTCGAGGCCGGGCTGGACAACTTCCACACCCTCTACAAGGACCTGGTGGACCTGTGGGTGCATTTCGACAACTCGGGGCCGGCTCCGAAGCTGGTGGACTGGAGCGGCGCATGAGCACTTTCGGCAAGGACCGATCGGCCCGCAGCGGCCGCAAGCCCGGCGGCGATCCGGTGGCGCCCGAAGTCCTGGGCGCCTTGGCGGCTCTGCGCCGCTCGACCGAGATCGCCCGTCAGATGGCCTATCTGACCGGCACCGACGTGATCCTGGCGCGCGATGGCCGGCTGGTGCGCGAGGCCGGCTCGGAGAGCTACGACCTCGACCCGGATTCGCGCTGCCCGGCAATGTCAGGCCGCTGAACCGGCCGACACGCTGAGACCGGCGGCACACGCCGCCCGCAGGCAGGCCACCTGCTGCGCGATCGGCGCGGGCACCGGCTGATCGCCCGCCAGCACCGCGCGCAGGTGGGCGGCGGTGCTGGCGGCATCGATGCCGGCGGGCAGCACCGGCAGCTCGACCAGCACGCCGTCCTGCGGCGCCAGCGAGGCCTCGGCATCGATCCGGCCGTCGCGGAAGACCTGCATGCGCGGCTGGCGGCGTGCGTCGGCCACCGGCTCGCCCTCGGTGCCGCGCATCAGCACCGCGCAGGCCAGGCTGTCGCTCAGGTACTGGGTCAGGCTGACCGCGTATTCCGGATGCGTGTGGTTGACCACCCGCAGCGCGCCGGGCAGCACCGGCAGGATCTTCGCGATGGTGTGGCCGCTGTTGCGCAGGCCCAGCACCGGCCGGATCGCCAGCAGGCTGGCCAGCGGCCGGTTCAGCGTCTCGATCGCGACGAAGGCCGGCTGGCCGGCGGCCCAGCGCGCCGCCACCGCGGCGGCATCGGGGCAGGGCGGCAGGCCCAGCGCGGTGAAGATGGCCGCGCTGGTGACGCGCCCGGTCGGGTCGGTGACCATGCCGTGCACCAGCACCGGCACGCCCTCGCGCGCCAGCAGCAGCGCCAGCAGCGGCGTCAGGTTGGGCAGGCGGCGCGCGCCGTTGTAGGACGGCAGCAGCACCGCCGGCCGGCCCGGATCGGGCAGGGCCAGCGTGTGCGCCATTGTCGCGTCGACGAAGCCGGCAAGCTCCTCGGGCGTCTCGCCCTTGATGCGCATGGCCAGCGCGAAGCCGCCCAGTTCCAGGTCGGTGACGCGGCCGTCCAGGATGCGCGACATCAGGTCGTGCGCCTGCTCGCGGCTCAGCGAGCGGGCGCCGTCCTTGCCGCGGCCGATTTCCTTCAGATAGGGGGCGATGCTCATGGGCCGGATTGTGACCCGGCTCAGCCGGCCACCGGCACCAGCGGGATCGAGGCCTTCACCAGACCGCGCAGCACCGGCAGGCAGGAGCCGCAGTTGGTGCCGCATTTCAGCGCGCCCTGCAGCTGCGAGAGCCGCGCCTCGGCGCTGCCCTCGCAGCGGCCGAGCTGCTCGACGATCTGCGGCTCGGTCACGTTGAAGCAGGTGCAGACCTGGCGGCCGCGCTCGGCGATCGCCACCGGCGGCGTGGCGCTGGCGGCCAGCAGGCGCCGGCCGTAGGCCTGCGCCGGCAGCTCGTCCTTGACCAGCGTGCGGATCCACGATTCGGCGCAGGTGTCGCCTGCCAGCAGCACGCCGCGCAGCCGGCCGCCGTCCAGGCGGGCGCTGCGGAACTGGCCGCGCTCGGCGTCCTCGTAGCGCATCGCGGTGCGGCCGTCCAGGCCGAGCAGCGCGGCGATCTCGGCGATCAGCGCGGCCTCGGCCGGCGTGGCGGCCGAGGCGCGCCAGATCACGCCGCCCAGCCCGCCGTCATGCGGCTCGCGGCCGAAGGGCAGCACCATCGCATGGGCGAAGCGCGGCATCAGCGTGCGCAGGCGCTCGCGCACCTGCACGATCTCCTGCTGTGGCAGCCAGGCCAGACCGACCATGCGCCACGGCAGCTCGGCCTTCGCGATCGAGACGGCCGAGTGCTTGAGTTCGGGCTGCTTCGAGCCCGGGCAGAAGGTGGGCAGCGTCAGGCCGTTGACGCCCCGGCGCGGCACGCCGTCGGCATCGGTGCCGCCCAGAACCTCTTCGCCCCAGTGCATCGGGATCGAGACCTGGCCGCGGGCGACCGCTCCACCGGCCTGCGCGGCCAGCACGACGCTGCCGCGGCGCGAGCGCACCTCGACCAGATCGCCGTCCTTCAGGCCCAGCGCGTCCAGGTCGGCGGCGTTCATCTCGGCCACCGGCTCGGGCACATGGCCGAACAGGCGGCCGAGCGTGCCGGTGCGGCTCATGCCGTGCCACTGGTCGCGCAGCCGGCCGCTGATCAGCGAGAACGGGTACGGCGCGTCGACCGGCTCGGCCACCGGGCGGAAGGCCACCGGCGCGAAGCGGGCGCGGCCGTCCTCGGTCGGGAAGATACCGTCCTCGTACAGCCGGGTGCGGCCGGCGAGGGCGCCCTCGGGCATCGGCCACTGCTGCGGGCCGTGCTGCTCGAGGTGGGCCCAGCTCAGGCCGGTGATGTCCAGGTCGCGGCCGCGGGTGCTCTCGCGGTGCTCGTTCCAGATCGATTCGGCGTCCGCATAGGGAAAGAGCGTGGCTTGGCCGTGCAGGCGCTCGGGCAGGCGCTCTTCCAGGCGGCGGGCCACGTCGACCGCGATCTGCCAGTCGTGGCGGGCCTGGCCAGGGGCGGCCACCGCCGGGCGCACCCGGCTGATGCGGCGCTCGGAGTTGGTCACCGAGCCGATCTTCTCGCCCCAGGTGGTGGCCGGCAGCAGCAGGTCGGCGTACGCGACGGTCGCGGTGGTCGCGAAGGCCTCCTGCACGATGACGAACTCGGCGCGCTCGAGCGCGCGGCGCACCATCGCCTGGTCGGGCATCGACTGCGCCGGGTTGGTGCAGGCGATCCACAGCAGGCGGATCTCGCCGTCGGCGGCGGCCTCGAACATCTCGACCGCGCTGCGCCCCGGCGTGGCCGGCACGTCGGGCAGGCCCCAGAGCGCGGCGACCTCGGCGCGGTGCGCCGGATCGGCCAGGTCGCGGTGGGCGCTGAGCAGGTTGGACAGGCCGCCGACCTCGCGCCCGCCCATCGCGTTGGGCTGGCCGGTCAGCGAGAAGGGACCGGCGCCAGCGCGGCCGATCTGGCCGGTGGCCAGGTGCAGGTTGATCAGCGCGGCGTTCTTGTCGGTGCCCGCCGCGCTCTGGTTCAGGCCCATGCAGTACAGCGACAGCGTCGCGCCGCCCGGGCGGTCGGCCTGCGCGAACCAGCGTGCGGCCTGGATCAGGTCGACCTCGGCGATGCCGCAGACCGCGGCGGCGCGTGCCGGCGTCCAGTCGCGCACCGTCTCGCGCAGCGCCTCGAAGCCGGAGGTGTGCGCGCCGATGTAGCGTGTGTCCGTCAGGCCCTCGGCCAGCATCACATGCAGCATGCCGTGGTAGAGCGCCACATCGGTGCCGGGGCGGATCTGCAGGAAGAGGTCGGCGGTCTCGGCCGTTTCGGTGCGGCGCACGTCGACGACGATCCAGCGCTGGCCGGGGCGCGCGGCGCGGGCGTCCTCCAGCCGGCGGAACAGGATCGGGTGCGCCCAGGCGGTGTTGCTGCCGGTGATGAACAGCGTGTCGACCTGCGGGAAGTCCTCGTAGCTGCAGGGCGGCGCGTCGGCGCCGAGCGTCTTCTTGTAGCCCGCCACCGCGCTGGACATGCACAGCCGCGAGTTGGTGTCGACGTTGTTGGTGCCCAGCAGTCCCTTGGCGAGCTTGTTGAAGACATAGTAGTCCTCGGTCAGCAGCTGGCCCGACAGGTAGAGGCCGACCGCGTCGGGGCCGTGCTGGCGAACGACGTCGGCGATGCGGTCGGCGGCGGTGTCGAGCGCGCGGGTCCAGTCGATCGGCTGCGGGGCGGCGCCGCGCTGCAGCCGCAGCATCGGCTGCAGCAGCCGGCTGCCGCGCGTGACCGGCTCGGCGGCGGTCAGGTGCAGCGTGCTGCCCTTGGTGCACAGTCGGCCGAAGTTGGCCGGATGCTCGGGGTCGCCGCGCACGCCGGTGATCTGCGTGCCATCGGACTCGATGATCACGCCGCAGCCGACGCCGCAGTAGGGACAGGTGGAACGGGTCTGCATCATGGCGGGAAGCCTGTCTTGTGTTCGGTGTCTTGTCTCGGGTGGGGCCTCAGGCCAGCGCGGCGACCGCGCCGGTTCGGCCGAACATCAGCTGCTCGCGCAGCTCGCCCAGCGTCGCGCCCTCCCGGATCAGGTCGAAATACCAGCTGCCGTCCGAGGTGTCGCCGTACAGGCAGGCGCCGACCAGGCGGCCCTCGCGCAGCACCAGCTTGCGGTAGACGCCGTCGACCGGGTCGGACAGCAGGATCTGCTCGCTGTCGTCGTCGCCCATGAAGTCGCCGGCGGAGAACAGGTCGATGCCGGTGACCTTCAGCCGGGTCGCGGTCTGGCTGCCGGTGTAGCGGCCGACGCCGGTCTCGCCCAGATGGGCCGCCAGAACCCGCGCCTGCTCGTACAGCGGCGCGACCAGGCCGTAGGCGATGCCGCGGTGGCTGGCGCATTCGCCCACCGCCCAGATGCGCGGGTCCGTCACGGTCTGCATCGTGTCGCTGACGCGGATGCCGCCGCGGCCGTCATGGTCGCACAGCAGGCCGGCCGAGCGCGCCAGCGCGGTGTTCGGACGAATGCCGGCGGCCATCACCACCAGATCGGCCGCAATCTCGCGGCCGTCCTTCAGCCGCAGCGCGCGCACCCGGCCGGCCTGGCCGTCTTCGGCATCGCCCAGCAGCGCTTCGGTCTGCGCCTGCAGCGCAAAGCGCAGGCCGCGCGCCTCCAGCGCCTGCTGCAGCAGCCGGCCGGCGGTCGGGTCGAGCTGGCGGTCGAGCAGCCAGGCGCCCAGATGCACCACGGTGACCTCCATGCCGCGCAGCTTCAGGCCGTTGGCGGCCTCCAGGCCGAGCAGGCCGCCGCCGACCACCACCGCATGGCGGCGGGTGCGCGCCGTCTCGATCATGGTCTCGGTGTCGGCGATGTCTCGGTAGGCGATGACGCCCTCGAGCCGGTGGCCGGGCACCGGCGGGATGAAGGGCGTCGAGCCGGTCGCCAGGATCAGCCGGTCGTAGCGGGCGCTGACCGTCGTGCCGTCGGCCCGGGTGGCGATGACCTGGCGGCGCGCCCGGTCGATCGTGGTCACGGTCGTGCCCAGATGCAGCGTGATGCCGTGCCGCTCGTACCACGACAGCGGGTTCAGCACGATCTGGTCGAGCGTCTGCTCGCCGGCCAGCACCGGGCTGAGCATGATGCGGTTGTAGTTCGGATGCGGCTCGGCACCGAACACGGTGATGTCGTGCAGATCCGGCGCGATCTTCAGCAGCTCCTCGAGCACGCGCACGCCGGCCATGCCGTTGCCGATCATCACGAGCTTCATTCTGGGCATTGCGAACTCCTGGCAAATTCATATGGAACAAGTTGCATTCCCATTCACAATGCGTCCGCATGAGCTTTGATGTCGACATCGGACACACCAGCGCCAGCGGGGTGCGGGAACGCAACGAGGATTTCGCCGCTGCCGTGCGCGCCGGTGCGCAGGAGCCGGGTCGCGGCCTGATCGCGGCCGTGGCCGATGGCGTGTCGGCCGGCGGCCTGGGGCGCGAGGCCGCGCAGACCACGGTGATGAGCCTGGTGCAGGACTTCCATGCCGCACCGGCCACCTGGGAGACGACGGTCGTCCTTGACCGCCTGATCGGCGCCCAGAATGCCTGGCTCGCCGATCACAACCGACGCCGTGGCGGCCCCGGCGGCGATCGTGCCTCCGGACTGACCACGCTGACGGCGCTGGCCCTGCAGGGCCACACCTGGACGGTCGCCCACATCGGCGACACCCGGGCCTGGCTGCTGCGTGCGGGCGAGCTGCAGCAGCTCACCCAGGACCATGCCATCGATCATCCCGACTTCCGCAGCCAGCTCACCCGCGCGGTCGGCCTCGACTTGGCGGTGCGCGCCGACTACCTCCAGGGCGAACTGCAGACCGGCGACATCTTCATGCTCACCACCGATGGCGTGCATGGCGTGCTCCGGCCCGAGCAGATCCGCGGCCTGCTGGCGGCCACGCCAGCGCAGATCGCCAGCGAGGCCATCGTCAAGGCCGCACTGGAAGCGGGCAGTCAGGACAACGTCACGGCATTGGTCATGCAAGTTCTGGGCCTGGAGCCGGTGCGGCTGCAGGACACGCTGCTGCAGGCGCGCCAGCTGCCGGTGCCGCCGCGCATGCGTCCCGGCGACGTGCTCGATGGCTGGAGCATCACTGCGCTGGTGGCCGACACCGGCGTGCACCGGCTCTACCAGGCGCGCGATCCGGCCAGCCGCGAGCTGGTGGCGATCAAGACGCTGCACGAGTCGCGTGCCAGCGACCGCGAAGAGCAGGCGATGCTGGCGCACGAGGCCTGGCTGGGCCTGCAGGTGACCGACAGCGGCGCGCCCGGCTTCGTGCGGGTGCGCCAGGTCCGCGCGCCGAGCGCCTTCTACACCGTCTTCGACTGGCACAGCGGCCAGACGCTGGAGCAGCTGCTGGCCGAGCAGGCGCGGCGCTTCGCGATCCCCGAGGTGGTGCAGGGCGGGCTGGCGGTGTGCCGTGCGCTCGGGCGGCTGCACCGCATTGGGGTGATCCACCGCGACATCAAGCCCGGCAACCTGCATCTGGGCGAGGATGGCCAGTGGCGGGTGCTCGATCTGGGCGTGGCGGTGTCGGGCCGCGAGCCGGCGTCCACGCGCACGCTGCATGCCGGCACGCCCAGCTACATGAACCCGGAGCAGTGGGAGGGCGATGCCGGACGCGCCGCCGAGCCGGGCAGCGACCTGTTCGCGCTGGGCGTGACGCTCTACCAGTGGCTGACCGGCCGGCTGCCTTACGGCGAGATCGAGCCGTGGCAGACCGCGCGCTTCCGGCGCGATCCTGTGGCGCCCTCGCGCCTGCGCCCGGAGGTGCCGATCTGGCTCGACCATGTGGTGATGAAGGCGATCGCGCGCGATCCGCGCCAGCGCTTCGAGACCGCCGAGGAGTTCGCGCTGGCGCTCGAGCGCGGCGCATCCAGGCCGCTGAACGCGCCCCAGGCCACGCCGCTGGTGCGGCGAGATCCAGCCTGGGCCTGGAAGGTCAGCTGCGTGATCTCGCTGATCTTCAACCTGATGCTGGTGATCTGGCTGCTGTTCCTGCCGCGCTGAGCGGCCGCAGCGACGGCGGCATGGGCTGCGGCATGGGCTGCGGCCTCAGGCGGTGCGGCGGGCGCCCGAGGTGCCGACGGTGGTCGGCGTGCTGCGGGCACGGCCCCCCTTCTCGGCCCAGGTGCGGGTCCAGCGGATCTGCACGATGCGCAGCATCACCAGCATCGCCACCGCCAGCACCGCGAAGGCGACGAAGCCCCACAGGTAGGTGCCGCTGTGCTGCTTGGACAGGCCCATCGCGTTCGGGATGAAGCCGCCGCCCAGCGCGCCCACTTCGCCGATCATCGAGCCGGCCACCGCGGTGGTCAGCGGCCAGCGCAGCGGCACCAGCTGGAACAGCGCGCCGTTGCCCGCGCCCAGCGCGGCGAAGCACAGCATGAACAGCAGCGTGGTCGCCGCCAGCGAGCTGCCGGCGAAGCCGCAGGCCACCAGCGAGATCGCCACCAGCACCAGCACGCCGCTGAGGGTGTTGATGCCGCCGATGCGGTCGGAGATGTAGCCGCCGACGACACGCACGCCTGAGCCCATCACGGTGGCCAGCATCGTCAGCTGGCCGGCCTCGATCTTGGTGACCTTGAACTGGTCGTAGAAATAGGTCGGCAGGAAGCTGGCCAGACCGATGAAGCCGCCGAAGGTCACGACATAGATCAGGCTGAAGGACCAGCCGTCGGCCTCGAACAGGCAGGAGATGTGCTCGCGGAAGGTCTGGTGCTCGACATCCGGCGGCTCCTTCGCGGCGAACCACATCACCAGCATCGGCAGGATCATCGTGCAGGCGGCCAGGCCGTAGACGGTCTGCCAGCCGAACTTCGCCGCCAGCGGGGGCGCGAACAGCACCGCCAGCACGGTGCCGGAGTTGCCGGCGCCGGCGATGCCCATCGCCAGGCCCTTGTACTTCGGCGGATACCAGCCCGAACCGAGCGACAGCGCCACGCCGAAGGAGGCGCCGGCGATGCCCAGCAGCACGCCCATCGCCAGCACCTCGTCATAGGTGTCGACCATCATGAAGCCGAAGGTCAGCGCGGCCACGATCAGGCCCATCTCGACCATCGCCGCGTTCTTGCGGCCGATGTACTGCGCCAGGATGCCCAGCGGAAAGCGCATCAGCGCGCCGGCCAGGATCGGCACCGAGATCATGAAGCCCTTCTCGGCGGCGCTCAGGTTGAAGCTCTCGCTGATGAAGGGCGCCATCGCGCCGTTCAGGACCCAGATCGCGAAGCAGAAGTCGAAATACAGGAAGGAGGCCGCCAGGGTCGGCCAGTGGCCAGCCTTGGCGAAGGACTTGAAGTCGGACATCGGAGTGGAGGGTGCGGGGTGGGACGGCTCCGTCGCGGAAGCAGCCGCAGGGGGGGGGCTGTGCGCGACAGGGTCTGTGCGAGGTGCTCTGGCGGCACCATGCGATCCTTCAGCGGACCGGGGCCGGCTTGCGGCGCCGGCGGATCGCAGCTCTGCGACCGTGCCGGCGACAAAGCATCTTCCATGCCGGCACCTGGACGGTGCATGCCTGGCGTGGTGCGTGCTAGGTGTTCCTGCACAAGAGCGTCGCATGACGCTCCTCCCTCCTGGTTCAAGATCAAGACTTTCAAGACATGCTGAAGATCCTTGCCGTGGCTCCGGCGCAGCCCGATGCGCCGACCCTCGTGACCGACCTGGAGTCCAACGGACTGCAGGTCTGTGCCCGCTGCACATGCGCCGCCATGGTGCGCGAGGCGGTGCGTCATGCACCAGACATGGTCATTGTCTGGGATCCCCACCCCGGCGAGGAGCTGTTCGAGGCGACGCGGCTGCTCGAGTCGGCCGCGCCCGCGCCGGTGCTGGTGTTCACCAGCGATGTCCGGGCCGAGACGATGGAGACCGCGATCGCCTCGGGCATCGACGGCTGGGTGGTCAACGGCTATGCGGCCGGGCGGTTGCGGCCGCTGATCCAGTTCACCAGCGCCCGCCACCGCCAGATGCGCCAGATGCGCGAGGAGCTCGGCGACCTGAAGCGCCGGCTCGAGGAGCGCAAGCTGGTCGACCGTGCCAAGGGCATCCTGATGAGCGCGCGCCAGATCAGCGAGGACGAGGCCTTCCGGCTGCTGCGCTCGGCCTCGATGCACGCGAAGCTGCGCATCGGCCAGGTCTCGCAGCAGGTGATCGACTCGGCCCACTATGCCGAGGCGATCAACCGTGCCGGCCGGCTGCGCATGCTGTCGCAGCGCATCGTCAAGCTCTACGCGCTGGCGGCGGCCGGCGTCGAGGTGGCCGGCTCGCGCGCGCTGCTGGCCGATTCGGTCACCCAGGTCGACCAGAGCCTGTCGGTGCTGGCGCGCAGCCTGTCGCAGCCGACCTTCGGCGATCTGCTCGGCGCGGTGCAGGGCACCTGGGCGACGGTGCAGGCCGGGCTGGGTGGTCTGCCGGTGAGCTCGCGCACGGCGGTGCTCGACCAGGAGGCCGAGCGGCTGCTGGAGCTGTCGGACCGGCTGACCCAGGCGCTGGAGAATGCCGGGCTGACGCCGTCGCTGCATGTCATCAATGTCTCGGGGCGCCAGCGCATGCTGGTGCAGCGCCTGGCCAAGCTGGCGCTGCTGCGCAGCGGCCCGGCGATCGCGCCCGCCGAGCCGCTGCCGGTCGACCTGGCGCCCACCGCCGAGGCCTTCGAGCGCGGACTGGCCTATCTGCACGAGATTCCGCTGTCGACGCCGCTGATCCGCGAGGGCCTGGCCCGTGCCGAGGCGACCTGGCGCGACATGCTCGCCGCGGTGCGCGCCGGTGCGCAGCAGGGCGCGCGCATCACGCTGGCGGCCAGCAGCGAGTCGCTGCTGGAGCTGTTCGACGCGCTGACCCGCGAGTACGAGCAGAGCATGCAGATGCTGATGGGTTGATGTCGGCGGGTGGATGCCGGTGAGGCTTCACGGCCGGCGCTGATCCGCGTCAGCGCCGGGCATGATGCGCTGCTTATCATTCCCGGATGAGCATTTCCGCGCTGTCCGACCTCTCCGATGCCGTCGTGGCTCCTGTCGCACTGAACGAGAGCCTTCTCGATCTGCTGCTGATCGACGGCGCGATGGCCACCCTGAAGCGGGCCGCGGACGGCCGCCCTGTCTGGGCCAGCCCGTCCTGGCAGGACTGGGTCGGCGGGGAGGCGCCGCTGCCGCAGCCGGTGGCCAGCGCGATCCAGGCGGCCGATGCCCGCGCGCTGGCCAGCGGGCAGCCGATGTCGGTCGATGACCATGTGTTCGAGCGCGCCGACGGGCGGCGGGTCGAGCTGCGTGCGCTGCGCCGGGTGCTGCACGGCCTGGCCGGCGAGCCGCTGCTGCTGACGCTGTGGCGCGATGTGACCGCGGTGCGGCGCGAGTCGATGCAGCTGCAGCAGGCGCTGGGTCAGATCGAGCGTCTGCAGCAGGCGATCGAGGCGATGCGCCGGCAGCACGAGCAGGGCCTGGACCGTCCGGGCGAGCTGTTCCGGCGCGAGCATTTCGAGGAGCACCTGCGCCGCGAGGCCGCGCTGTCGCAGCGCGAGCACCGCGAGTTCGCGCTGGTGCTGCTGGCGATCGACCGCATCGAGGCGATGCGCCAGAGCCACGGCGAGGCGGCGGTGCAGCGCATCGTCGAGATGATGGGCCACCTGATGCGCACCAACACCCGCGCGATGGATGTGCTGTCCCAGCTCGGGGACGGCCGCTTCGCGATCCTGCTGTCCGGCGTCGGCCTGGCGACCGCCCATGCGCGCATGGAGCATCTGCGCCGCGCCTGCGCCACCCAGGTGGTGGTGCAGGACGGTCGCAGCCTGGGCTTCGAGATCTCGATCGGCATCGCCAGCTTCCCGCACACGGCCGCGACGCTGGCCGAGCTCAGCCAGGCCGCGGTGCGGGCGCTGACCGATGCGCGGCTGCGCGGGGGCAACCGCATCGCGCTGGCCTCGATCCGGCTGCCCGAGACCTCGGGGGTCTGAGCGAGGATCAGTCGGCCGCCGCCTGGCGCAGCGTCTCGCTGACCGGCCGCTGCAGCACGCCGCGCAGGCTCCACCAGCCGGCCAGCGCGGCCATCAGCGCGCCGGCGACGGTGCCGGCCAGCGGCACCCAGGGCGAGGGCGTCCAGGCGAAGCCGAACACCTGGCGTGCCAGCGCCCAGCTCACCGCCACCGCGGCCAGCGCCGCCAGGAGTCCGGCCAGTGCGCCCAGTCCGAACAGCTCGGTGCGCTGCACCTGGCGCAGCAGCGCGCTGCCGGCGCCCATCGCGCGCAGCAGCGCGAACTCCCGGGCGCGCGATTCGCGGGTGGCGCTGACGGCGGCGAACAGCACCAGCAGGCCGGCCGCCAGCGTGAAGCCGAACAGGAACTCGACCGCGCGGATCACCTGATCCAGCACCTTCTGCACCTGCGCGATCTGCTGCGACACATCGACCACGGTCAGGTTGGGATAGTCGCGTGCCAGCTGGGCGTCGAATCCGGCCCGCGCGGGCGCCCGCAGCGCCGAGATGTAGGTCGCCGGCAGCTCCGGCATGTCCGCGCGCGGGAACATCACGAAGAAGTTGACCCGCATCGAGCCCCAGTCGACCCGGCGCAGGCTGGTGATGCGGCCCTCCACCGCCGTGCCGGCGATGTCGAAGCCCATGCGGTCGCCGAGCTTCAGGCCGAGCGTTCGCGCCAGGCCTTCCTCGACGCTCAGCCCGTCGGCCTCGTCGGCCTGCCAGCGCCCGCCCGCCAGCGTGTTGTGCGTCGGCAGCGTCGCGGCATGGCTGAGGTTGAATTCGCGCTCGACCAGGCGCTGCGCCCGGTCTTCGGAGAAGCTGGCCGGGGTGACTGCCCGGCCGTTGATCGTGGTCAGCCGGCCGCGGATCATCGGGTACCAGTCGTAGCCGCTGACGCCGGCCTGCTCGACCGTGCGGCGGAAGTCCGCGGCCTGGTCGGGCTGGATGTTGATGATGAAGCGGTCCGGCGCGTTGGCCGGCGTGGCGGCGCGCCAGCTGTCGACCAGATCGGTGCGCATCAGCACCAGGACCATCAGCGCCATCAGGCCGATGGCCAGCGCGCTGACCTGCAGCACCGCCAGCGCCGGGCGGGCGCCGATCTGGCGGGTCGCCAGCGCCAGCCAGCGCGGCGCGCCGGTTTCCGGCACCGCCCGGCGCAGCAGTTGCACCGCCAGCCAGGCCACGCCGGCGAAGAGCGCCCAGGCCGCCGCGAAGCCGCCGACCGCGATCGCGCCGAGCTTGGCGTCGTCGGCCACGCTCATCAGCAGTGCGGCGTAGCCCGCCAGCCCGGCGCCGAGCACGCCCAGCGAGGTCGGCCGCAGTCCGCCCAGGTCGCGGCGCAGCACCCGCAGCGGCGGCACGCGCGCGAGCTGCAGCACCGGCGGCAGCCCGAAGGCCGCCAGCAGCAGCAGGCCGGTGCCCAGGCCGAACAGGCCCGGCCGCAGGCTGGGCGCGGGCAGGTCGCTCTCGACCAGGCCGGCGAGCAGCCGCACGAAGACCTCATGCACCGCCAGGCCCAGCAGCACACCCAGCACGCTGGCGGCCAGGCCGACCATCAGCAGCTCCAGCGCATAGATGGCGGCGATGCGCCGCTGCGACAGGCCCAGCACCCGCATCAGCGCGCAGGCGTCCAGATGACGGGCCGCGAAGCCCCGTGCGGCGATGCCGACCGCCACCGCCGCCAGCAGCGCCGCCAGCACCGCGACCAGCTGCAGGAACTGGCTGGCCCGGTCCAGCGCCTGGCGCATTTCCGGGCGGGCGTTCTCGATCGACTCGATGCGCATGCCGCGCAGCCGGCCGGCCTCGATCGCGGTCTCGGCCCAGGCGACGAAGCCGCGCACCGCGGTCTGGCGCCGCTCGCCCTCGGGCGCGGCCACCGCCAGGCGCCAGCTCACCCGGCTGGCGGGCTGGATCAGGCCGGTCGACGCCAGATCGGCCTCGGCCATCAGCACCCGCGGCGCGAAGCTGACGAAGCCGGCATCGCGGTCCGGCTCGGCGCGCAGCAGCGCACCGATGCGCAGGCCGCGCTCGCCCAGCATCAGCGTGTCGCCGACCGTCAGGCCCAGGCTGTCGAGCACCGCGGCCTCGACCCACACCTCGCCGGCCTGCGGGCCCTGGCGGCGGATCTCGGTCGGGCCCTCGGCGCGCAGCGCCACCTGCAGCTCGCCGCGCAGCGGATAGGTGCTGGCGACCGCCTTGACCGAGACCAGCCGGATCGCGCCGCCGCGCGCGTCGGGCGCACGCGCCATGCTGGGAAACCGGGCGCTGGTGGCCCGCTGCAGGCCCATGCGCCGTGCGGTGTCGTCGAAGGCCGCCGGCAGGGGCTGGTCGCTGGCGATGACCGCGTCGCCCCCGAGCATCGTCAGCGCGTCGCGCGACAGTCCGGCCGCCAGCCGGTCGGCGAAGAAGCCGACCGCGCACAGCGCCGCCACCGCCAGCGCGACGGCCACCAGCATCAGCCGCAGCTCGCCGGCGCGGAAGTCGCGCAGCAGCTGGCGCCAGGCCAGGGTGGTGACCGCCGGCGGGCGGGGAGGCGGAAAGGTCGCGGGGCGGGCGGGCAGGGCAGTGGCGCTCATGGTGTCCGACCTTACACCAGCGCCCGCGCCGCTTCAGAACGCTGCGTGCAAAGTCGCAGAACATCACGGGGCGGCGGCCATGCTGCAATCACTTCGCCATGAACACTTCGCTGCCCACCCTCTATCTGTCCCACGGCTCCCCGATGATCGCGATCGAGGATTCGCCGGCGGCCCGCTTTCTCGACCGGCTCGGACCGGTGATCGAGCGCACCTTCGGCCGGCCTCGGGCGGCGCTGGTGGTGTCGCCGCATTCCTCGACCCGCCAGCCGATGGTGCTGGCCGGCGCGCGCCATCCGGCGATCCACGACTTCGGCGGCTTTCCGGCCGAGCTGTACGCGCAGCGCTATGACGCGACGGGCGCGCCGGCCCTGGCGCTGCAGGCTTCCCGGCTGCTGGCCCGCGCCGGCATCGAGGCGCCTGCGGTCGAGGCCGAGGGCCTCGATCACGGCATCTGGACGGTGATGAAGCGCGCCTGGCCGGGCGCCGAGGTGCCGGTGGTGCCGCTGACGCTGGTGCCCGGCGCCTCGCCGCAGCAGCAGTGGGCGATCGGCGCGGCGCTGGCGCCGCTGGCCGACGAGGGCGTGCTGGTGATCGGCAGCGGCGCGATGACGCACAACCTGCGCCGCTTCTTCGGCCTGCGCGGTGCGGTCGATCCGGCCGCCGCCGATGTCGTCGCCTTCCAGGACTGGGTCCGTGACCGCGCCGCCGCGCGCGACTGGCCGGCGCTGTTCGACTACCGCCGCCAGGCGCCCGAGGCCGCGCAGCAGCATCCGACCGACGAGCACTGGCTGCCCTTCTATGTCGCGGCCGGTGCCGGCGGCGACACCGCCGGCGTGCGCATCCACGACAGCGTCGATGCCGGCGTGCTGGCGATGGACGGCTACGCCTTCGGCCCGCAGGCCGAGCGGCTGAGGCAGGCGCTGCAGGGCTGAGCCTCCTGTGTTCGGTCTGCGCCGCCACCGGCCCTGCCGCATCGAGCTGCACCTGATGCCGGTCGCCCCCGGCGAGCCTGAGGATCCGGTCGATCTCGCGGTTCTGGACGAGTTCGAGCGTGCCCGGGCGATGCGGCTGCGCCGGCCAGCCGACCGGGTGCTGTTCATCCGGGCGCATGCCCTGCTGCGCCGCGTGCTCAGCCGGCATGCGCCGATCGATCCCGCGCGCTGGCGCCTTGTCCGGGCCGAGGCGGGCAAGCCGGCACTGTGCCCGCAGCAGCATCCGGCGCTGCAGGCGCTGCGCTTCAATCTGTCCCACTGCGCCGGCCTGGTGGCGCTGGCCTGGGAGCGGGAGATCGGTGTCGATGTCGAGCCGGTCGATGCCCTGCAGCCGGACGAGGCGCTGGCGCGCACCCTGCTGGCGCCCGGCGAGTGGCGGCACTGGCCGACCCTGGTCGACGCGCACGGCGTCGACGGTGTCGACGGCATGGATGGCGGTGGTGGTGGCCGTGCTCGGCGTCATTTCCTGCTGACGCGCTGGACCCTGAAGGAGGCGCTGCTGAAGGCCGCCGGCATCGGCCTGAGCGGTCTCGAGCCTGCGGGGCTCGAGCTGCTGCCGGCGCCGAACGGGCTCTGGCGGGTGCAGCCGGGGAGGGCGGCGCTGCCGGCCACGCTGCGGCACTGGGTCGACGGGGGCTGGCTGCAGGGCGGCCTCGAGGCCGGCTCCCACCACTGGGCCCTGGCCTGCGAGCGGCAGGCCGGCGAGACGATCGAACTGCAGTGGCTGCGGCATTCGTCTGCCGGCGTGATCGCGCCGGGTTGATCAGACCGTGCTGATCAGGCCGGATTGTCCAGATCGATGAAGCGGTGCTGCAGGCCGAACTCGGCCGCGACCCGCGCGCCCAGCGCCTGCGCGCCGTAGCGCTCGGTGGCGTGGTGGCCGCAGGCGAGAAAGGCGCAGCCGGTCTCGCGCGCGATGTGCGCCTGCGGCTCGGAGATCTCGCCGGTCAGGTAGACATCGGCGCCGGCGGCGATCGCCGACTCGAAGTAGCCCTGGGCGCCACCGGTGCACCAGGCCACCCGCCGCACCGGCCGCCCGTCGCCGGGCACGACGACGGGCGCGCGGCCCAGCGTGGCCTGCACGCGTGCGGCCAGGGCCTCGAGCGTGCAGGGTCCGTCGGCCGGCACACCGATCAGCCCGAGCGCCCTGTCGCCGAAGCTGCCCTCGACCGTCAGGCCCAGCTCGGCGCCGAGCCGGGCGTTGTTGCCGACCTCCGGGTGGGCGTCCAGCGGCAGGTGGTAGGCGTAGAGACTGATGTCGTGCGCCAGCAGCGCGGCCAGCCGGCGCTTCATCCAGCCGGTGACCCGGCCGTCCTGTCCGCGCCAGAACAGGCCGTGGTGCACGACGATCGCATCGGCACCGTCGGCCGCGGCGGCCTCGATCAGTGCCAGGCTGGCGGTCACGCCGCTGACGATGCGACGCACGCGCGTGCGCCCCTCGACCTGCAGGCCGTTGGGACCATAATCCGAAAAACGTCCGCTCTCGAGCAGCCGGTCCATCCAGCCTGCAAGCGCGTCGCGGTCCGCGCCCCCGCCGGTGTCGGTCCTCAGGTCCTCAGTCACTCTTTCCATCTCCGGTTGTCCGTTCATGCGCAGGCTCTGGCTCATATTCTCGCAGGCCGTCACGGTGGCGCTGGCCGCCGTCTTCGTGCTGGCCACGCTCAAGCCGCAGTGGCTGGGCGGGCGTCCGGGCAGCGCGCCGGTGCAGTTCAGCATCATCCAGGCGGCACCGCTGCCGCTGGACGGGGCGAGCAGCCCCGGCAGCTACGCCCCGGCCGCACGGCGCGCCTCGCCCTCGGTGGTCAGCGTGATGACCTCGGCGGCCGAGAGCCCGGCCAGTGCCAGCGATGCCCTGCGCCGCCATTTCGGCGACCCGGACGGCGGTGGCGGCAGCGCCGGCACCGGCTCGGCGGTCATCGTCTCGCCGGATGGCTATCTGCTGACCAACAACCATGTCATCGACAACGCCGAGCAGATCGAGATCGGCCTGGCCGACGGTCGGCGTGTCGCCGCCAAGGTGGTCGGCACCGATCCGGACAGCGATCTGGCGGTGCTGAAGGTGGCGCTGACCGGCCTGCCGGCCATCACCTTCGGCGATGCCGACGCGCTGCAGGTCGGCGACATCGTGCTGGCCATCGGCAATCCGTTCAATGTCGGGCAGACGGTGACTTCGGGCATCGTCAGCGCGGTCGGCCGCAGCGGACTGGGGCTGAACACCTTCGAGAACTTCATCCAGACCGATGCGGCGATCAACCCGGGCAATTCCGGCGGCGCGCTGGTCGACATCAATGGCCAGCTGCTGGGCATCAACACCGCGATCTATTCGCGCTCGGGCGGCAGCATGGGCATCGGCTTCGCGATTCCGGTGGCCACCGCGCGCCAGGTGATGGAGGGCCTGATCACCGAGGGCGTGGTCACCCGCGGCTGGATCGGCGTGCAGCCCAGCGACCTGACCCGCGACATGGCCGAGTCCTTCGGGCTGGAGGTCGAGCGTGGCGTGCTGATCACCGGCGTGCTGCAGGACGGTCCGGCCAGTGCGGCCGGCGTGCAGCCCGGGGACGTGGTGGTGAAGGTGGCTGGCACCCCGGTGATGAACACCGCGCAGCTGCTCGACGCGGTGGCCGGCCTGCGGCCTCAGAGCCAGGCGGTGCTGTCGGTGCACCGCGGCCGCCAGCAGCTCGAGCTGACGGTGCGGGTGGCGCAGCGGCCCAAGGCGCGGACCGCGCGCGGTGCGCCCGGATCAGGACGCTGAGGAGTCCGGGGCGGCCGAATACTTCATGAAGAAGCCCGCCGCCCAGATGCCGACCTCGTAGAGCAGGCCCATCGGCACCAGCAGCGCGATCATCGACACCGCATCCGGCGGCGTCACCAGGCCGGCCACCGCCGCGGCCGCCACCCAGAAGTAGCGGCGCCACTCGCGCAGCTGCTCGATGGTCACCACCCCGAGCCGGGCCAGCACCACCACCGCCACCGGCACCTCGAAGGCCACGCCGAAGGCGATGAACATCGTCAGCACGAAGTCGAGGTAGGCCTCGATGTCCGGGCTGACCGCGACCGAGGCGGGCGCCATCGACTGGATCGCCGGAAAGGCCTGGCCGAACACGAAGAAGTAGCAGAAGGCCACGCCGGTGTAGAACAGGATCGTGCTGCTGGCCACCAGCGGCAGCACCAGACGCTGCTCGTGGCGGTACAGGCCGGGCGCCACGAAGGCCCAGACCTGGTAGAGCACCCAGGGCAGCGCGACGCCGAAGCCGGCCAGCAGCGTGACCTTGATCGGGATCAGGAAGGGCGAGACGACGCCGACGGCAATCATCTTCGAGCCTTCCGGCAGCGACTTCACCAGCGGCAGCGCCAGCAGGTCGTAGACCTGGGACGGGCCGGGATAGAGGCACAGCAGGATGAAGATGGCGCCGACGCCGTAGACCGAGTGCAGCAGGCGGTCGCGCAGCTCGATCAGATGGCTGACGAAGGGCGCTTCGGTCCCGGCGAGCTCGTCGGGTTGGGGGTCAGGGCTCGAACTCACGATGGGGTGGGGGGCGCAAGGAGAAGTCCCGCCAGGCGGGACGGAGGATCAGACGCTGCGGCGCGGCGGACGAAAGCGCGCGACCCGCGCGGCGCCGGACTGCACATGGCGCCGCACGCCTTCGCGCTTCTTGTACCACTGCGGAATGGCGCCACGCTTGACGCGCCATTTCTTGCGCGGGTGCACATAGGTCGGCACCGCCGGCGAGCTGTCCCACTCGTAGGGCTCGTAGGTCGGGGCGCTGTCGTCGTCCGTGCCGGCGCTGCCCGGGCCGCTCAGGGCCGCGTTGATCTGGCCGGTGGCCGAGTCCAGGCTCGAGGAGACCGACTGGCCGACATCGCGCGCCGCGGTCTCGAACTCGCGGCGCACCTTGTTGAGCTCGTCGAGCTCCATCGAGCGGTTGACCTCGGCCTTGACGTCGGCGACATAGCGCTGCGCGCGGCCGAGCAGCGTGCCGGCCATGCGCGCGACCTTGGGCAGCCGCTCCGGACCGATCACGACCAGCGCGATGCCGGCCACCAGCATCAGCTTCGAAATGCCTATGTCGAGCATTCAGGGGTTCCCGAGGAGATCCGGTTCAGCGGATCACTGCTTGGTGCGGGCCTCGACGTCGATCGCCTGGCTGTTGTCGACGCGCTTCTCGGCGACCTGCGCGGTGGCGGTGGGGGTCGGCTGGGCGGCGGCCTCGGCGGCCGGCTTGTCGCCGTCCTTCACGCCATCCTTGAAGCCCTTGACCGCCGAACCGAGGTCGGAGCCGATGTTCTTGAGCTTCTTCGTGCCGAAGACCAGCACGATGATGACGAGGAAGATGATCAGGTGAGTGGTGGACAGGCCCATGAGGGTGCTCCGTGAGTGCTGCGGGTGCGGTGGATGGTCGGGATTCTAGGTGGGGCGTCTCAGCCCTGTTTCCAGGGGCGCGGACCGCCCATCACATGCATGTGGAGGTGGTAGACCTCCTGGCCGCCGTCCGGGCCGGTGTTGATCACCGTGCGGAAGCCGTTGTCGGCGCCATGCTCGCGCGCCAGCTTCGTCGCCAGCAGCGCCATGCGGCCCAGCAGCGCCTGGTGGCGCGGCTCGGCGTCGGCCAGCGTGGCGATGTGCTCGCGCGGGATGATCAGCAGATGCACCGGCGCGGCCGGGCGGATGTCCTTGAAGGCGATCAGCTCGTCGTCCTCGTGGACCTTCTGCGCGGGGATCTCGCCGGCGGCGATGCGGCAGAAGATGCAGTTCGGGTCGTGGCTCATGGCGGCAGCTCCGTCGATGCGTGCGTCGATGCGTGAAAGGGACGATGAGGTTCAGCGCGGCCGGCTGGCGAACTCGGCCAGACCCGACAGGCCCTCGCGGCGCTCGAGCTCGGCGATCACCTGGGCCGGGGTCAGGCCGAACTGCGCCAGCGCGACGATGCTGTGGAACCACAGGTCGGCGACCTCGTAGACGATCTTGGCCGGGTCGCCGTCCTTGGCGGCGATGACCACTTCGGTGGCCTCCTCTCCGACCTTCTTCAGGATGGTGTCGGTGCCCTTGTGGAACAGGCGCGCGACATAGCTCCTGTCCGGGTCGCCGCCGCGGCGCGAGGCGATCACCTCGGCCAGGCGGGCCAGGCTGTCGGTGGAGGAGGGGGCGGCGGGGGCCGGGGCGGCATCAGTCATCGGGGCGGGGGCGCAGGCGCTCATGAACGGTAGATGGTGGCGGGATCCTTCAGGACCGGATCGACCGCCTGCCAGGCCCTTTGACCGTCGGCCGTGGTGCGCAGTTCCTCGAAGAAGCAGGAATGGCGGCCGGTGTGGCAGGCGATGCCGGGCTCGTGGCCGAGCTGCGTGATGCGCAGCAGCACCACGTCCTGGTCGCAGTCGATGCGGATCGAATGCACCTTCTGCACATGGCCGGATTCCTCGCCCTTGTGCCAGAGGCGGTTGCGCGATCGGCTCCAGTAGACCGCCTCGCCAAGCTCGGCGGTGCGCGCCAGCGCCTCGCGGTTCATCCACGCGAACATCAGCACGTCGCCGCTGTCCTTCTCCTGCGCGATCACCGGCACGAGGCCGTCGGCAGTCCAGGTGATTCTTTCCAGCCAGTCCATGGCGGTGGAGTGTAGCAACCGTCACGGAGCGGTCCGCGACGAGTCCATGACAATCGCGGCATGACGACCGATCTGCACATCGATTCCGCCGCCGCCTCATCTTCTTCCTCGGCTCCGTCCCGACCGCTTGCGCTGACGCTGGGCGACGCGCTCGGCATCGGTCCGGAGATCATCGTGCGCGCCTGGCGCGAGGGCCGCATCGGCCCCGGCGTGCTGGTCATCGGCGAGCCCGCGGTGCTGCGGCGGGCGGCGCGTGCGCTGCGGCGCCTCCACGATGTGCCCGAGGTGCCGATCGCGGTGATCGACGCGGTCGCGGATCTGGCCGAGGTGCCGCCGGGGGCGCTGCCGGTGCTGCTGCCCGGCCACCGCGAGCCGGCGCTGGCCGAGGCGCCGTGGGGCACGGTCGACGCGCGCGCCGGCCGGCTCGCCGCGGCCTGCATCCGCGACGCGGTCGCGCTGGCGATGCGCGGCGAGATCGCCGGGCTGGTCACCGCGCCGATCCACAAGGAGGCGCTGGCCGCCGCCGGCGAGCCCTTTCCCGGTCACACCGAGCTGCTGGCCGACGAGAGCGCGCGCCACGGCCGGCCGGCCGACGTGCGCATGATGCTGGCCAACGAGGAGCTGCGCACGGTGCTGGTCACCATCCACTGCGCGCTGCGCGAGGCGATCGATCGGGTGACGTTCGACGCGGTGCTGTCGACGCTGCGCATCAGCCACGCGTCGGCCGCGCTGTGGGGCCAGCCGCGGCCGCGCATCGCGGTGGCCGGGCTCAATCCGCATGCGGGCGAGGGCGGGCTCTTCGGCCGCGAGGAGATCGAGATCATCGCGCCGGCGATCGCCGCCGCCCGCGCCGAGGGCATCGACGCGCAGGGGCCGTTCCCGCCCGACACCATCTTCATGCGCGCGCGCCGCGGCGAGTTCGATCTGGTGCTGGCGATGTACCACGACCAGGGGCTGATCCCGGTGAAGTACCTGGGCGTCGAGCAGGGCGTGAACGTCACGCTGGGGCTGCCCTTCGTGCGCACCAGCCCGGACCACGGCACCGCCTTCGACATCGCCGGCCAGGGACGCGCCGAGGCCGACAGCCTGGTGGCGGCGCTGGCGATGGCGCGACGGCTCGCCGCCGGTGCCGCGGGCTGATCAGCGCAGCGCCAGGTCCAGCACGTAGCCGGCGAAGACCGCGAAGCCCACCCAGTGGTTCTCGCGGAAGGCACGGAAGCACCCCTCGCGGCTGCGATGCCGGATCAGCGTGAAATGCCAGGCCACCTGCGCGGCTGCCACGGCGATGCCCAGCCAGAAGGCGCCGCCCAGGCCGGCCTGCAGCGCGGCCCAGGACCAGATCGCCAGATACAGCCCGTAGAACAGCATGACCGCGGCCACATCGGCGCGGCCCAGCGTGATCGCCGAGGTGCGGATGCCGATCTTCAGGTCGTCGTCGCGGTCGACCATCGCGTACTCGGTGTCGTAGGCCAGCACCCAGAACAGGTTGCCGATCACCAGCGCCCAGGCCAGCGGGTCGACCGCGCCGCGCACCGCGGTGAAGGCCATCGGAATGCCGACGCTGAAGGCCACGCCCAGCACCGCCTGCGGCATCGCGACGAAGCGCTTGGCATAGGGGTAGGCCATCGTGATCGCCAGCGCGGCGAACGAGATCAGGATCGTGGGCGCATTGGTGCTCAGCACCAGCGCGAAGGCGACCAGCGCCAGCGCGGCTCCGACGCCCAGCGCCTCCTTCACGCCCATCGCGCCGGAGGTGATCGGGCGCTGCGCGGTGCGCTTGACATGGCGGTCGAATTCGCGGTCGGCGACATCGTTGATGCAGCAGCCGGCGCTGCGCATCAGGATCGTGCCCAGCGTGAACACGAGCAGCAGATGCAGCCCCGGCCAGCCGCCGGCGGCCAGCCACAGCGCCGAGAGCGTCGGCCACAGCAGCAGCAGCCAGCCGGCCGGGCGGTTCCAGCGGATCAGGTCGAGATAGAGCGGCAGACGTGAGGCGAGGGCGGTCATCGCGCGGCGGGGCAGAGGCAGTCGGGCAGGACCGCCATTGTCGCCGCTCAGATCAGCGTTTCCGGCAAGGTCTGCGGCAGTGCGGCGGTCTCGGTGTTGGCCAGATCGAAGTCGCGCGGTCGGTCCGGGCGGTGGCGCTCGCCCCAGTTCAGCACGAACTCGATCACGTCACGGGCCGGCATCGGCCGCGAGGCGTAGTAGCCCTGCACCATGTCGCAGCCTTCGGCCTCGAGCACGCTGACCTGCATCGGCTCCTCGACGCCCTCGGCCACGGTGGACATGCGCAGCGACTGCGCCAGCGCCAGGATGTTGCGCACGATCGAGCGCGCGTCGCGGCTGATCAGCAGTTCGCGCACGAAGGCGCGGTCGATCTTCAGCGTGTCGAAGGGGAAGCGGCGCAGGTAGGCCAGCGAGGAGTAGCCGGTGCCGAAGTCGTCCAGCGCGATCTGCACGCCCAGCCGGCCCAGCGCATGCAGCCGCTCCACCGTGCCGCGGGTCTCGTTGATGAAGACCGATTCGGTGATTTCCAGCTCGAGCCGGTGCGGCGCCAGGCCGCTGCGCTGCAGCGCGCGCTGCACCGCGTCGGGCAGGTTCTGCGCCATCACCTGTACCGGCGAGATGTTGACCGCCACCTGCAGCGGATCGGGCCAGCGCGCCGCCTCCAGGCAGGCCTGGCCGAGCGCCCATTCGCCCATCTGCAGGATCAGGCCGCTTTCCTCGGCCACCGGAATGAACTCGACCGGCGAGATCGGGCCGTGCTCGGGATGGTTCCAGCGCAGCAGCGCCTCGAAGCCGGTCACCGCCCAGTCGCGCAGGCTGACCTTGGGCTGGAAGTGCAGCTCGAGCTGGCCGCGCTCGATGGCCTCGCGCAGGTCGCGCTCCAGCACCAGGCGGCGGCGCACCTGCTCGCCCAGCCGCGCGACGAAGAAGCGCACCGAGCCGGGCGCGTGGCTCTTGGCGTCGTACAGCGCCAGGTCGGCGTGCTGCATCATCTCGTCGACCGTCATGCCGTCCTGCGGAAAGCGCGCGATGCCGACGCTCACCCGCACCGGCACCGCCGCGCCCATGACCTCGCAGGGCGCGCGCATCGCCTCGATGATGCGCTGGCCCGCGGCCCCGATCTCCTCGTCCTGCCGCACCGAGCGCATCAGCACCGCGAACTCGTCGCCGCCGAGCCGGGCCACCACCTGGCCGCGGCCGGCCGCCTCCTTGAGCCGGCGCGCCACCTCGACCAGCAGCGCGTCGCCGGTGGCGTGGCCCAGGGTGTCGTTGACATTCTTGAAGCCGTCCAGGTCCAGGCACATCACCGCGCCGCAGTGCGCGGGCCCGCCGGCCTGCTCGCGGGCCTTGGCGCCGCCGAGCACCTTTTCCAGCAGCACCCGGAAGTGCGCCCGGTTGGTCAGTCCGGTCAGGGTGTCGTTGTGCGCCAGCCAGGTCAGGCGCCGATCGGCATGGCGGGCCTGGGTGACGTCGCGGGCGACGCCGCGCCAGCCCACCGGCGTGCCGCGCTCGTTGACCAGCGGCTTGGCGGTCATCGACCACCAGCGCTGCTGGCCGCCGACCATCATCGGCAGCAGCACGTCCCGGAAGGGCTGGCCTTCGGTGAGCCGCTCATGGAGCTGACCGGCCGATTCGCGCTCGCTCTCGGGCAGATCCTTCTGCAGCTCGGCCAGCAGGCCCAGCAGCGAGCGGTCGTTCAGCGTGGCGGCCTCGCGCCCGAGCGCCTCGGCCAGATGGCTGGAGACATGGCAGAGGCGGCCGCCGGCGTCGATCTCCCAGATCACGTCGCTGCCCTGCTCCTCGAAGTCGCGCAGCAGCAGGCCGACCAGCTGCATCTGGTGATCGGACTTGACCTCGGCGCTGACCCGCGCATGCAGGTTGCGCTGCACGCCGCGGCTGCTGGCGATCGCGATGCCGGCCAGCAGCAGCCACTGCAGCAGCAGGCTCCAGGCCGGCAGCCCGCCTTGCAGGCCCGCGCCGATCACCGGACCCAGGCTGAGCAGGCCGAGAAAGGCATGCAGCGCCCGCGGCATCGACATCAGGGTCAGCGATCCGGCGCACAGCACCGTCATCAGCGTGGCGCCGCTGACCACGCCCAGGGTCGCGTCCCCGCCAAAGGCCATCAGCACGGGCGGGGCGCTCCACAGCAGCCCGGTCAGGCCGGCCTGCAGCTCGTAGGCGCCGATGCGGCGGCGATGGATGTGCAGCGGCCGGCCCTGACGGCGGCACTGATGCCAGAACTGCAGGTGGCCGAGCGTCAGCACCATCAAGGCCACCAGCCAGCCCCACAGCGGCGCCTGCGGCACGGCGGCCGGCGCGGCGGCGGCCACCGACAGCGCGCCCAGCGCCGACATCATCGACATCCAGGGCAGCGCCCGCACCACCGCCGCATGCTGGCGCAGCCGTACGCGGGCCTCGATCGCCTCGTCGGAGGCCTGCAGCGTGCGCCGCCGGTCCTCGCGGCGGCGGTCGGAGGCCTGGCGTGCGGGGCGGGGTGTCGCACGGGCCGGCACGCGCGGCGAGGCGCGGGACACGGAGGACGAGGAGCGGTGGGCGGTCTTCGGTGCGGGCATCAGCGGGGGGCGCGAAAGCGGAGAAATGGACATCCGGAGATGTCCTGTTCCCGGCTTTCGGCATCCGCGTGCCGTGCCTTGAGCTGCGCGCCGTGCGGGCAGGGGGCGGCATGCCCCCGGATTTCGGTGTCAGTCGGTGATGCGCCGCACGCCCTCGAGCGGGCAGCTCATGATCGCGTTGCGCAGCGCCGCGATCGCCTCGTAGCGGGTGAAGGATCGACGCCAGGCCAGCACCACCCGGCGGGTCGGCACCGGATCGGCGAAGGGCAGGTAGCGCACCAGCGCATCGCGGTCGGTGCCGGCGCCGGGCGGGATCGACAGCTGGGGCACCACGGTCAGGCCCATGCCGGAGGCGACCATGTGGCGGATCGTCTCCAGCGACGAGCCCTCGAAGCTCTTGCGGATGCCCTCCGCATCGCTGGCGAAGCGGGCGAACTCCGGGCAGACCTCGAGCACATGGTCGCGGAAGCAGTGGCCGGTGCCCAGCAGCAGCATGGTCTCCTGCTTCAGCTCCGCCGAGGAGATGCGCTCGCGCGTGGCCAGCGGGTGATCGCGCGGCACCGCGACCATGAAGGGCTCGTCGTAGAGCGGCGCGATCGCCAGGCCGGTGTCGGGAAAGGGCTCGGCCAGCACGGTGCAGTCGAGCTCGCCGGTGCGCAGCATCTCGAGCAGGCGCACGGTGAAGTTCTCCTGCAGCATCAGCGGCATCTGCGGCACCTGCGCGATCGTGCTGCGCACCAGGTCCGGCAGCAGATAGGGGCCGATGGTGTGGATCACGCCCAGCCGCAGCGGCCCGGCCAGCGGGTCCTTGCCGCGCCGGGCGATCTCCTTGATCGAGGCGGCGCTCTCCAGCGTGACCTGGGCCTGGCGCACGATGTCCTCGCCCAGCGGCGTGACCGAGACCTCGCTGCCGCCGCGCTCGAAGATCTTGACCTCGAGTTCTTCCTCGAGCTTCTTGATGGCCACCGACAGGGTGGGCTGCGAGACGAAGCACGCTTCGGCTGCGCGCCCGAAATGTCGCTCGCGCGCGACCGCGACGATGTAGCGCAGTTCGGTAAGGGTCATGTCGCCGATTGTGCGGAAAACCCGTACCGGTGTCATGGCCCTCTTTCGGTTGGTGCGCTGCATTTCCGGGCAGGCGACCGAAGGGTTTTCACTATCCGTCTGCGCTGCCTGCTGCATTGATCCGTATCTATAATCGATCAAACTTCATTGATCGGCATCAAACCGTTGCCCATCCATTGCCATGATCCCTTTCCTTCACGCCGCGACGGCCTGTGTCCTCGCCACGATGGTTCTTGGTGCGCAGGCTCAGGATGTGGCCGGTGATCCGGCCGCCGGCCAGCGCAAGGCGGCGATGTGCATCGGCTGCCACGGCATCCCGAACTACCGCGCCAGCTTTCCCGAGGTCCATCAGGTGCCGATGATTTCCGGGCAGGGCGCCAGGTACATCGCGGCGGCGCTGAACGGCTACCGCAGCGGCGAGCGCCGTCATCCGACGATGCGCGGCGTGGCCGGCTCGCTGACCGATCAGGACATCGCCGACCTGTCGGTCTACTACGCCAGCCACCCGCCGGCGGCCAGCACCGCCGCCGCGGCTGCAGCCGCCCCGAGCGAGCAGGTGGCCGAGCTGCTCAAGCGGGGCAACTGCATGTCCTGCCACGGCGAGAACCTGAACAAGCCGATCGACGGCAGCTACCCGAAGCTGGCCGGCCAGCATGCCGACTACCTGTTCGTCGCGCTGAAGGCCTATCAGGGCGGCAACGGCCGCAACACCGGACGCGGCAACGCGATCATGGCCGGCATGGCCAAGCCCTACACGGTTGCCGAGCTGAAGGCGATGGCCGATCACATCGCCGCGCTGCCGGGCGACCTGCGAACGGTCACCCAGAGCCGCTTCCGCTGATGCCTGCAGGGGCCCTTCTCGTCGAGAGGCGATGAGCTGATCAGCGCCGGTTCGGCCGCCAGCGCGACAGCAGCAGCGCGTTGCTGATGACGCTGACGCTGCTGGCGGCCATCGCCGCGCCGGCCACCACCGGGCTCAGCAGCCCGGCCGCCGCCAGCGGAATGCCGACGATGTTGTAGATGAAGGCCCAGAACAGGTTCTGGCGGATCTTGCGGGTGGTGCGCCGCGAGATGTCGATCGCGTCGGCCACCGCGCCGGGGTCGCCGCGCATCAGCGTGATGCCGGCCGCATGCATCGCCACGTCGGTGCCGGTGCCGTCGCTGTGGGTGATCGCCAGACCGACGTCGGCCGCGGCCAGCGCCGGCGCGTCGTTCAGGCCGTCGCCGACCATCGCCACCTTCTCGCCGCCCTCGCGCAGGGCCTGGATCACGCCGGCCTTGTCGCCGGGCAGCACCTCGGCGCGCACCTCGTCGATGCCCAGCAGCCGGCCGGCGGCCTCGACCGCGCTGCGGTTGTCGCCGCTGACCAGCAGCGTGCGCAGGCCCATCGCGCGCAGCCGGCCGATGGCCTCGATGGCGCCGGGCTTGAGCGTGTCGCCGAAGGCCAGCGCGCCGAGCAGGCGGGGCTCGCCGTCCGGCATGATCTCGGCCAGCCAGGACAGCGTGCGGCCCTCGCCCAGCCAGGCCCGGGCCTGCGCATGCAGCGGCGCGGTGGCGACGCCGAGCTCGTCCATCCAGCGCTGGCTGCCCAGCCGCAGCGCGCGGCCCTCGACCGTGCCGGAGACGCCGCGGCCGGGCTCGGCGCGCAGATCGGCCGCGGCGGTCACGGTGTCGTCGGCCGAGGCCTGTGCCCGGGCCGCCTCGTTCACCGCGCGCGCCAGCGGATGCTCGCTGCCCGACTGCAGCGCCGCGGCCAGGCGCAGCGCCTCGCGCTCGCTCAGGCCGGGCGCGGCCGCCAGGCCGGTCAGCGAGGGCTTGCCCGCCGTCAGCGTGCCGGTCTTGTCGAAGGCGACGACCCGCACCGCCTGCGCCACCTCCAGCGCCTGCGCGTCCTTGATCAGGATGCCGTGGCGCGCTGCCGCGCCGGTGCCGACCATGATCGCCGCCGGCGTGGCCAGGCCGAGCGCGCAGGGGCAGGCGATCACCAGCACCGCCACCGCGCGCAGCAGGGCCGCCTCCCAGTCGCCGCCGATCAGGCCCCAGCCCAGCAGCGTCAGCAGCGCCAGCACGATCACCACCGGCACGAAGACCGCGCTGACCTGATCGACCAGGCGCTGGATCGGCGCCTTCTTCGCCTGCGCCGACTCGACCAGCCGCACGATGCGCGCCAGCGTGGTCTCGGCGCCCGTCGCCAGCGTGCGCACCACCAGCCGGCCCTCGCCGTTGACCGCGCCGCCGGTGACGCGCTGGCCGGGCTCGCGCGCCACCGGCAGGCTCTCGCCGGTCAGCAGCGACTCGTCCAGATGGCTGGCGCCCTCGACGATCTCGCCGTCGACCGGCACCCGCTCGCCCGGCCGGATCACCACCCGGTCGCCGACGCGCACCCGCGCCAGCGGCCGCTCCTGCTCGGAGCCGTCGGGCGCGATCACCCGCGCGGTCTCCGGCGCGAGCGCCCGCAGCGCGCGGATCGCCTCGACGGTGCGGTGCTTGGCGCGCGACTCCAGCCACTTGCCCAGCATCACCAGCGTGATGACGACGGCTGCGCTCTCGAAGTAGAGATGGTGGCCGTGGCCCGTCATCAGCAGCCACAGCGACAGCGCATAGGCCGCGCTGGTGCCCAGCGCGACCAGCAGGTCCATGTTGCCGCTGCCGGCACGCAGCGCATGCCAGCCGGCACGGTAGAAGCGCGCGCCCAGCCAGAACTGCACCGGCGTGGCCAGCAGCCACTGCCAGCCGCCGGGCAGCATCGCCTGCACGCCGAAGGGCTCGAGCAGCATCGGCGCCACCAGCGGCAGCGACAGCAGCGCCGCCAGCAGCACCCGCCGGCCTTCGCCCAGGAGCGGCTCGCGCGGCGCATTGGTGCCGGCCGGCGCGTCGGGCGCGGCCTCGTCGGGCACGTCGAAGCCGGTGCGGCGGATCGCCGCGGCCAGCGTCTCGCGCGCCACCGGCTCGCGGGTGTGCACGGTGGCCTGCTCGGTGGCCAGGTTGACCTCGGCCTCGGTCACGCCGGGCACCTTCTTCAGGGCCTTTTCAACGCGGGCCACGCAGGAGGCGCAGGTCATGCCGTCGATCGGCAGGGTGAATTCGGTCTGGGTGCGCGTTTGCATCATCGTGACTGTGCCTGGGTACGGTTCGGGGCGATTGAGCAATGTCAATCTGTCCGGGTTCGAATGAGGCTGGCTTTTGGCTGTCTTTTCGATTCTGCGCCTTCGGGTCGGGCGTGGCAGGGCCGGATCTTGCCGGCTCCGGGCGTGAATACCTGTCGCTTCGGGGTGCTTATCGGCCTCAAGCTGTTCGGTGGCGTCGCAAGAATGGCGAATCCTCATCCTCCGACCCTGCCCCCTCCCGCACGATGTCCGACGGCTCGCAAGACAAGCAGCTACCCGCCACACCCAAGCGGCTGGAGAAGGCGCGCAAGGAAGGCCAGATTCCGCGCTCGCGCGATCTCGGCCATCTGGCGGTGGTCGCGGCGGCGCTGGGCGTGATCGCCGCGACCATCGGGCCGGTCACCGAGCGGCTGCGCGACCTGATGGCCGCGGCGCTGCGCTTCGACGTGGTCACGCTGAAGTCTCCGGAGCGCATGCTCGAGCGCCTGCACGACATGGGCCTGTCGGTGCTGCCGATCGTGCTGATCTTCGGTCTGGTGACCGCGCTGGCGGCGCTGGCCGCGGCGGTGGGCTCCGGCGGCTGGGTGTTCACGATGCAGGTGCTCGAGCCGAAGTTCAGCAAGATCAACCCGATCTCCGGCCTGGGGCGGATCGTCTCCAAGGCCCAGATCGGCGACATGCTCAAGGCCTGCCTGCTGGCGCTGGTGCTGGGCATCGTCGGGGCCTCCTATCTGTGGACGCATCACGAGGACTTCGTGCGGCTGCAGTCGGGCGGCGGGCTGGCCCAGGGCTTCGCCGACGCCGGCGAGCTGCTGGTGTCCGGCCTGTGGCTGCTGGTGCTGGTGCTGGCGCTGTTCGCGGTGGTCGACGTGCCGCTGCAGCGCTTCCTGCATGCCTCCCGGCTGAAGATGAGCCATCAGGAGGTCAAGGAGGAGTTCAAGCAGCAGGAGGGCAACCAGGAGGTCAAGGGCCGCATCAAGGCGCGCATGCGCGAGGTCTCGCGGCGGCGCATGATGGCCGCGGTGCCCCAGGCCGATCTGGTGGTGATGAACCCGACCCACTATGCGGTGGCACTGAAGTACGACCCCGACGGTCCCGGCGCGCCCCGGGTGGTGGCCAAGGGCACCGACGATCTGGCCATGCGCATTCGCGACGTGGCCGGCAGCGCCAAGGTGCCGGTGCTGCAGGCGCCGCCGCTGGCGCGCGCGCTCTACGCCACCACCGAGCTTGACCACGAGATCCCGATGCCGCTGTACAGCGCGGTGGCCCAGGTGCTCGCCCATGTCTACCGGCTGCGCGAGGCGATGGCCGGCCGCGCTCCCTATCCCGGCTCGCTCGAGGACATCGCGGTGCCTCCCGAGCTCGATCCCGCCGATCCCCGGCATTCTCCGAGGGCCGCCCGCCGAGGCGTCGCCACCCCATGAACGCCCAGATCCTCCAGCTCAAGCGCCTGTTCGGGGCGCCGGACGCCGCCCTGCTCAGCGGGCTGGCCGCGCCGCTGCTCATCATCATGGTGCTGATGATGATGGTCCTGCCGCTGCCGCCGCTGCTGCTGGACCTGCTGTTCACCTTCAACATCGCCACCGCGCTGATGGTGATGGTGGTGGCGTCCTACATGGTGCGGCCGCTGGACTTCGCGGCCTTTCCCGCGGTGCTGCTGCTGACGACGCTGCTGCGGCTGTCGCTGAACGTGGCCTCGAGCCGCGTCGTGCTGATGGAGGGCCACAACGGCCCCGGCGCGGCCGGCGCGGTCATCGAGGCCTTCGGGCATTTCCTGATCGGCGGCAACTTCGCGGTCGGCCTGATCGTGTTCGCGATCCTGGTGGTGATCAACTTCATCGTCGTCACCAAGGGCGCCGAGCGCATCGCCGAGGTCGGTGCGCGCTTCACGCTGGATGCCATGCCCGGCAAGCAGATGGCGATCGATGCCGATCTGGGCGCCGGCCTGATCGACGAGAAGGAGGCCAAGCGCCGCCGGCTGGAGGTCGGCAACGAGGCGGAGTTCTTCGGCTCGATGGACGGTGCCTCCAAGTTCGTGCGCGGCGACGCGATCGCCGGCATCCTGATCCTGTTCATCAACATCATCGGCGGCTTCGTCATCGGCGTGGCCCAGCACGGCCTCAGCGCCTCGCAGGCGGCCAACTCCTACATCATCCTGGCGGTGGGCGACGCGCTGGTGGCGCAGATTCCCGGCCTGCTGATCTCGGTGGCCGCGGCGATGGTGGTCTCGCGGGTCGGCAAGGAGCAGGACGTCGGCTCGCAGATCGCCGGGCAGATGTTCCGCTCGCCGCAGTCGGTGGGCATGGTGGCGGCGGTCATCGGCCTGCTGGGGCTGGTGCCGGGCATGCCGCATCTGGTCTTCCTGGGCAGCGCCGCCGGCCTGGGCTGGCTGGCGCATCACCTGGCGCGCAAGGCCGAGCGCAAGGCGGCCGAGCCGAGCGAGGCCGAGGCCGCCGCCCAGGCCCGTCCGCAGCCGGGCGAGGAGGCCAGCTGGGACGACCTGCAGCCGGTCGACGCGCTGGGCATGGAGGTCGGCTACCGGCTGATCGCGCTGGTCGACAAGGAGCGCGGCGGTGACCTGCTCGCGCGCATCCGCGGCGTGCGGCGCAAGTTCGCGCAGGAGGTCGGCTTCCTGCCGCCGGTGGTGCATGTGCGCGACAACCTCGAGCTCAAGCCCAGCATGTACCGCCTGACGCTGCGCGGCGCGGTCATCGGCGAGGGCGAAGCCTATCCGGGCATGTTCCTGGCGATCAATCCGGGCCATGTGCAGATCCCGCTGAACGGCCAGAGCGGCACCGATCCGGCCTTCGGGCTGCCGGCGATCTGGATCGACGAGCGTCAGCGCGAAACAGCCCAAATGGCTGGATACACGGTTGTTGATTGCTCGACCGTGGTGGCGACCCATCTTTCACACTTGATGCAACAACACGCAGCCCGCTTGCTGGGCCGCGCCGAGACCCAGGCTCTGGTCGATCATGTGACCAAGCTGGCCCCGAAACTCATCGAAGACGTGGTTCCCAAGATGATCGGCATCGCTCCACTGCAGAAGATCCTCCAGATGCTGCTGGAGGAGGGCGTCCACATCCGGGACATGCGCTCGATCATCGAGACGCTGGCCGAGCACGCCTCCGCCGGCGTGACCGACCCGCACGAGCTGACGCGCCGGCTGCGCGTGGCGCTGGCGCCGGCGGTGGTGCAGCAGATCTACGGCACGGTGCGCGAGCTCGACGTGATCGCGCTGGAGCCCGAACTCGAGCGGCTGCTGACGCAGGCGCTGATCTCGGCCAACGGCCCGGCGCTGGATCCTGGCGTTGCCGAGCAGCTGACTCGCGGCGCGATCGACGCCGCCCGTCGTCAGGAGGATCTGGGCCAGCCCGCCTGCCTGCTGGTGCCTGACCCGCTGCGGCCGTCGCTGGCGCGGCTGCTGCGCCGTGCGGCGCCCCGGCTGAAGGTGCTGGCGCACAGCGAGATCCCTGATACCCACTCGATCCGCATCGGTTCGATCATTGGAGCCCACTCATGAATGTGAAGCGCTTTTTCGGGCGCAACTCGCGCGAGGCGATGCAGAAGGTTCGTCAGGCCTTCGGCGACAACGCGGTCGTGCTGTCGACCAAGCCCAGCAGCTCCGGCATCGAGATCGTGGCGATGCCGGCCGAGAGCATCGATGCGATCGAGCGCTTCGAGTCCGGCCCGGCCGCCCAGGCCGACGAGCGCTTCGAGGATGATCTGCACGAGGCCGAGCCGATGCCCGACAGCTTCGATGCGGCGCCGACCGATGCCAGCGCGCAGGTCCAGGAAGATGTCGGCACGCTGGCGATGAGCACGCTGTCCTTCCAGGACTATGTGCGCGAGCGCATGCTGAAGAAGCGCCAGGCCGAGATGAAGTCCCGCAGCGATGGCGACGATGATCCGGCCGCACCCGGCACATCCGCTTCGGGCTCTGTCATGCAGGCGCAGGCGCAGGCGGCATCGGGCGGCCAGTCACGGCCGATGCCCGCACCGACGCGGGCCGGCGAGAGCCGCCGCGAGTCCGGCGCCGGCAGCGCGCGGGCTGGCGAGAGCGCCATGCCGGGCATGCAGCCGCCCCCGGCCACCTATGCCGACTGGATGCGCCAGCAGGAGCGCGACGAGGCGGCTGCTGCCGCGACGACCGAAGAGCGCTCCTATCCGCCGGTCATGAGCCTGCATGACGACGAGCAGCTGTCCACCTCGGATGCCGATCTGTACGACAGCACCCTGATGCCGCGCCTGGACGTGCCGGCGCATTCGGCGGCGATGAACCCGGCGCCGGTGCGCTCCGCCGCGGGCCCGCGGGGCATCGATCCGGCCGATTCGATCCTGCCCTCGTCGATGGAGATGCTCAACGAGATCCGTGCCATGAAGGGCATGATCGAGGAGCGCTTCAACACGATGGCCTTCATGGACCGGCTCAACAACAGCCCGCGCCATGCCCAGCTCACCACCCGGCTGCTCGATGCCGGCTTCTCTCCCGGCCTGATCCGCAAGCTCTGCGACAGCCTGAGCGAGGACGTGACCGACGAGATGGTCTGGGCCGCCGACGTGCTGCAGCGCAATGTGCTGACCGGCGAGAACGAGCCCGACATCGAGGACCAGGGCGGCGTCTACGCGATGATCGGCTCGACCGGCGTCGGCAAGACCACCTCGACCGCCAAGCTGGCGACCTCGTTCGCGACCCGCCATGGCGCGGCCAATCTCGGCCTGATCACGCTCGACGCCTACCGGGTCGGCGCGCACGAGCAGCTGCGTGCCTATGGCCGCATTCTCGGCGTGCCGGTGCACACCGCGCATGACCGCGCGGCGCTGGAGGATCTGCTCGACCTGCTGTCGGGCAAGAAAATGGTGCTGATCGACACCGCGGGCCTGGCACAGCGCGACGCGCGCACCCGCGACCTGCTCGACATGCTCTCGCACCGCAGCATCAAGCGGCTGCTGGTGGTGAACGCCGCGCAGCAGGGCGAGACCATCGAGGATGTGCTCAATGCCTACTCCGCCAACCAGGCGCGCGGCATCATCCTGTCCAAGCTCGACGAGGCGGTGAAGCTCGGCCCGGCGCTCGATGCGCTGATCCGCCAGCATCTGAAGGTGGTGGCGATCTCGAACGGCCAGCGTGTTCCCGAGGACTGGCACCGCCTCAGCGCCCAGGCGCTGGTGAACCGGGCGCTGCGCAGCGGCGGACCTCAGGCCTGGCGCCTGAACACCGGCGACGTCAACCTGATCTTCTCCCGGCCCGCCTCGGCCGCGACCGAGCCTGCACCGGCCGTCAAGCCGGCGGCTTCGGCCGCTGCGAATGCATCGGCCCCTCCTGCACGTCGCCAGCCGTCCGCGGCTGTCCGTGACCTGGGCGCCTGAGCGGCCCGCCCCAGACCGCAACGGAGCACGCGATGGCCTTTCCCAGCGATTTCCGCCAGGCGCAGCCGGCCGATCAGGCCGACGGGCTGCGCCGTCTCTTCTCCGTGCGCTCCGTCCGCTTCATTCCGGTGGTGTCCAACCCGTTTGTCCAGCACCAGGACCAGCTGCTGCACCGGATGATGGTCGCGCTGGAGTCGCTGGGGCTCTACACGCTGATGGTGGACGCCTCCGAGCGGGCCCCGCGGGCACGTGACGGCGGCTTCGACGGTCTGGCGAAGTTCATCGAGCCGCGCTCCGACCGCCGCGCCTATCTGGCCGCGCGGGGACTGCCCGAGCGCTGGTCCGAGAGCGTGGCCGGCCCGCGCGGTTTCCTGCGGGCGATCATCGATGCGGCACCGCTGTCGCAGGCGGTGCTGCTGCATGCCAGCGCCGCCGAGCTGGCCCGCCTGTTCGGCAGCGGCGAGCAGGGCCTGAGCCGGCCACGCCCGCTGGTGCTGTGCGACGAGCGCGCCGATGCGGTCACCCATGCCTACGCCTCGCTGAAGCGGCTGGCCACCGAGGTCGGCTGGCGCGAACACGACATGCTGATGAGCGCCGAGATCGATGCGCCGGCCTCCTGGCATGTGCCGGGGCGGCTGGCGCAGTGCGCCGACCTGTTCTTCGGGGGCGTGCAGAACGACTGCATCGAGATCGTTCCGACCCGCCCGGCGACCTGGCGAGCAGCCGAGGCGCTGGCCGCCTTCATGGACAGTGCCCTGCAGGCCGGGGCGGCCTTCGTGCCCGCCAGCCAGAGGCGTCCGCGTCCGGGTGCAGCTCCGCGCCCGATTTCATCCCCCAGTCTGCAGCCGATGGTCTGACCATGTCACGGAGCCAACCGATCTACAACTCCAACGGCCAGCTCGACGCCAAGACCATGCTCGAGCAGTACAGCTCGCTGGTGCGGCGTCTGGCGCACCAGATGATCGCCCGGCTGCCGGCGAACGTCGAGCTCGACGACCTGATCCAGGTCGGCATGATCGGGCTGACCGACGCGATGAGCCGCTTCGACATCAAGCAGGGCGTGCAGTTCGAGACCTTCGCCACCCAGCGCATCCGCGGCGCCATGCTCGACGAGCTGCGCGGCGGCGACTGGATGAGCCGCAGCGGGCGCAAGCACCAGCGTGACATCGAGGGCGCGGTCCACAAGCTCGAGCAGCGTCTCGGCCGGGCGCCGCACGAGAGCGAGATCGCCGCCGAGATGGGCCTGTCGCTGCCCGACTACCAGGATCTGCTCAACCGGGTCCGTGGAACGCAGCTGGTCTATCTCGAGGACATGAGCGGCGACGAGGGCGACAGCGACTATCTGGATCGCCATGTCGCCGACACCGACGCCGATCCGCTGGCCCGGCTCAACGACCGACGCATGCGCGAGGCGCTGGTCGAGGCGATCAAGGGCCTGCCCGAGCGCGAACAGTACGTGATGAGCATGTACTACGAGCACGACATGAACCTGAAGGAAATCGCCGCAGTCCTGGGCGTGACCGAGTCGCGGGTGTGCCAGCTGCACAGCCAGTCGATCGCCCGGCTGCGCGCCAAGCTGCGGGCCTGGTGAGATTCAGGGCACCTCCGGCGAGGTGCCCTCCAGCCGGAAATCCGAGATGTGGAAGCTGTTGCATGGTCGGCGTGCGGATGCCGACAAGGCCCTGAACCCGACGTCCGACGGGCCGGCGATGCCGCCTGTGTCGTCCGAGAAGGGCGTTGTCCAGCGCATCGCCGCCCAGGTGTCGAACATCGGCCGCGATGCGGCCGAGACCCGCGGCGTGATCGAGGATGCCAAGCGTGATGCGGCCGTGCATCTGGCCTCGCTGCAGCAGCTCGAGCAGTGGCTGCGCGAGGTCGAGCAGTCCCAGCGTGCGATCGGCGATGCTTCTGGCGCCACCCGAGAGGCCGTGGTGCGGGCGCGCACCGAGGTCGCGCAGGTCGCCGGCGAGGTGGCCAGCATCGTCGAGGTGCTGCGCCAGGTGGCCTCGGCCGCCAGCGACATCGGCCAGATCGCGCTGCAGACCCGGCTGGTCGCCTTCAATGCCTCGGTCGAGGCCAAGCGCGCCGGCGAGGCCGGGCGCGGCTTCGGTGTGGTGGCCGATGCGGTCAAGGATCTGGCCGGCCGGGTGGAGAGCTCCTCGCGCACCATCATGGGCACGCTGACCGATCTGGACCGGCGCATCGAGTCCTTCTCGCGCGAGATCCGCTCGGGTGAAGAGGGTTCGGCCCAGGGCGCGATCCACCGCGCGTTCGCCGAGGTCGAGGTCTCGGTCGGACGGATCGACGAGACCGCCGGGCGCAGCGCCACCACCGTCCAGCAGGTCTGCGAGCGCTCGCAGCAGCTCTCCAGCGGCATCCGTCATGCCTTCGACGGCCTGGATGTGGCGCTGGACTGCAGCGACCGTTTCCTGTCGGTGTCCGAGACCCTGATCGACGAACTGGCCGGCTGCGGTGTCGAAACCACCGACACGCCGATGATCGCGCAGGCCCAGCGTGCGGCCGCCGACATGTCCCGGCTGCTCGAGCAGGCGGTCCAGCAGGGGCACATCTCGGCGCAGGCGCTCTTCGATGTGCGCTATCAGCCGCTCGAGGGCACGCAGCCGGAGCAGTTTCTGGCCACCTTCTCGCCGCTGGCGGAAAGGCTCTTTCCGGCGATCCAGGAAAAGGTGCTGGGCAGCAGCGACAAGATCGCCTTCTGCATCGCGGTCGATCGCAACGGCTATGTGCCGGTGCACAACACCATCTACTGCCAGCCTCAGCGTCCCGGCGATGTGGCCTGGAACACCGCCAACAGCCGCTACCGGCGCATCTTCAACGACCGCACCGGTCTGGCCTCGGCGCGCAACGAGCGGCCTTTCCTGGTGCAGACCTACCGCCGCGACATGGGCGGCGGCAAGCATGTGATGCTCAAGGAGGCCTCGGCACCGATCATCGTGCAGGGCCGCCACTGGGGCGGCCTGCGCATCGGTTACCGGTTCTGAGGCGACTGCAGCGCGGTCAGCCAGTCGCAGCGCAACAGGCCGCGCTGGTGCAACTGGCGCCGTGCTGCGGCGTAGAACGAGGGCGTCAGCGTCATCAGCAGCGACACCGGCATCATTTCCGGCGCATCGATGACGGCCAGGGCCAGCAGCAGCGTCCAGCCTGCCGCCCACACGCAGAGCACCAGATCGCACAGGGCTGCTTCCATGGCGCGACCGCCGGAATGATGGCGGTGCCATTGCTTGAGATCTTGCAGCTGCTGCAGTGTCATGGGCTGACCTGGGTACGGGCGGTGGGTGGCAGAGGGGGCGGGTCTTGCAGCTTTGCTGCTGCGCAGCAATTTTAGGGTAAACCCGCGAGATTGCCCATGAGAAATACGCCTGCAAAAGAGGCGTTGGAAAAAGACAAGGGCCCCGCAGGGCCCTTGATCACGCCGGGTGGAGGCGCTCAGGTCTGATCAGCGCTGGTCCAGCGGCTTGACGTCGCGACGCTCGGCGCCGACGAAGAGCTGGCGCGGACGGCCGATCTTGTACTCGGGGTCGGCGATCATCTCGTTGAGCTGGGCGATCCAGCCGACCGTGCGGGCCAGCGCGAAGATCGCGGTGAACAGCTGCACCGGGATGCCGATGGCGCGCTGCACGATGCCCGAGTAGAAGTCGACGTTCGGGTAGAGCTTGCGGGCGACGAAGTAGTCGTCTTCCAGCGCGATCTTCTCGAGTTCCATCGCCAGCTTGAACAGCGGGTCGTTCTGCAGGCCCAGCTCGTTCAGCACTTCATGGCAGGTCTCGCGCATCAGCTTGGCGCGCGGGTCGTAGTTCTTGTAGACGCGGTGACCGAAGCCCATCAGCTTGACGCCGCTGTTCTTGTCCTTCACCTTCTCCATGAACTCGCCGACCTTGGCGACGCCGCCGTTGGCCTGGATCTCCTCCAGCATGTTCAGGCAGGCCTCGTTGGCGCCGCCGTGGGCGGGGCCCCACAGGCAGGCGACACCGGCGGCGATCGCCGCGAACGGGTTGGTGCCCGACGAGCCGCACAGGCGCACCGTCGAGGTCGAGGCGTTCTGCTCGTGGTCGGCGTGCAGGATGAAGATGCGGTCGAGCGCGCGCTCGATCACCGGGTTGACCTTGTAGTCCTCGCACGGCGTGGCGAACATCATGCGCATGAAGTTGCCGGCGTAGGACAGGTCGTTCTTCGGGTACATGTACGGCTGACCGACCGAGTACTTGTACGCCATCGCCACCAGCGTGGGCATCTTGGCGATCAGGCGGATCGCCGCGATCTCGCGGTGCTGCGGGTTGTTGATGTCGGTGCTGTCGTGATAGAAGGCCGACAGACCGCCGACCAGACCGGTCAGGACCGCCATCGGGTGCGCGTCACGACGGAAGCCACGCAGGAAGAACTGCATCTGCTCGTTGACCATCGTGTGGTTGGTCACGCGGGCGTGGAAGTCCTTGCGCTGGGCCTCGTTGGGCAGATCCCCGTACAGCAGCAGGTAGCAGGTGTCCAGGTAGTCGCAGCTCACCGCCAGCTGCTCGATCGGGTAGCCACGGTACAGCAGTTCGCCCTTGTCGCCATCGATGTAGGTGATGGTCGAGTTGCACGACGACGTCGACAGGAAGCCCGGGTCGTAGGTGAACTTGCCGGTCTGCGCGTACAGCTTGCGGATGTCCAGGACATCCGGGCCGATGGTGCCCTTGTAGATGGGCAGGTCCATCGACGCACTGCCGTCGGAGAACGAGAGTGTGGCCTTCACGTCGGAGGGGATCATGGCTGTTTCCTCGGTAGGTCGGTTGGTATGGGGGTGGAGTCCTGGGTTCCGGTCGCCTGGGGATGCTCAGGGCCGCTGACGCAGCATGGCGAGCACGTCCCGGACGTCCGGACGATCGATGTCACCCTCGGGCTCTTTCCTGCACAGCAGCAGGTCGAGCAGATCGTTATCGGCCAGATCCATCAGCACCTCGAGGCCGCCGGCCTGACGCACGGTCAGGCTGGACTCGAAGCGCTGGAAGAACCGCTCGATGAACAGATCGTTTTCCAGCAGGCCACGCCGGCAGCGCCAGCGCAGCTTGCTGAGTGCACGCTCGTCGAGCAGAGTGTCCATTGCAGTTCTTTCAGAGGTCTGACCGCGGCCGGTGCCGTGCCGGGGTGGAAGGCACGGCCCGCGCTGCGGTCGACGGATCGCGCAGGATCAGACGGCCCGGCGGACCATCAGCTCCTTGATCTTGCCGATCGCCTTCGTCGGGTTCAGACCCTTCGGGCACACGTCCACGCAGTTCATGATCGTGTGGCAGCGGAACAGGCGGTACGGGTCTTCCAGGTTGTCCAGACGCCCGGCGGTTTCCTGGTCACGGCTGTCGGCGATGAAGCGGTAGGCCTGCAGCAGGCCGGCCGGGCCGACGAACTTGTCCGGGTTCCACCAGAAGCTCGGGCAGCTGGTCGAGCAGCTCGCGCAGAGGATGCACTCGTACAGGCCGTTGAGCTCGTCGCGCTCCTCGGGCGACTGCAGGCGCTCCTTCTCGGGCGGCGGCGTGTCGTTGACGAGATAGGGCTTGATCGAGTGGTACTGCTTGAAGAACTGCGTCATGTCCACGATCAGATCGCGGATGACCGGCAGGCCCGGCAGGGGCTTGAGCACCACCACGCCCGGCAGGTCGCGCATGTTGGTCAGGCAGGCCAGGCCGTTCTTGCCGTTGATGTTCATCGCGTCCGAGCCGCACACGCCTTCACGGCACGAACGGCGGAACGACAGCGTCGGGTCGACCTTCTTCAGCTTGACCAGGGCGTCGAGCAGCATGCGCTCGTTGCCGTCCAGCTCGACCTCGATGGTCTGCATGTACGGCTTGGCGTCCTTGTCGGGATCGTAGCGGTAGATCTGGAAAGTGCGCTTCTGGGCCATGTTGTTTCTCCTCGGGCGCTTCTTAGAAGGTACGGACCTTCGGCGGCACCGACTCGACGGTCAGCGGCTTCAGGTTGACGGACTTGTACGACAGCGAGTTGGTGGCACTGTCCCAGAGGGTGTGCTTCATCCATTCCTTGTCGTTGCGGCCCAGCGGGAATTCCTTGTCGTCGGCACCGCGCTCGTAGTCCTTGACGGTGTGTGCGCCACGGCATTCCTTGCGGGCAGCGGCCGAGGTCATCGTGGCCTGGGCGGCCTCGATCAGGTTGTCGACTTCCAGCGCCTCGATGCGGGCGGTGTTGAAGACCTTCGACTTGTCCTTGAGCGTGATGTTGCGCACGCGCTCGCGGATCGCGTTGATCTTGACCACGCCCTCGTCCATCGTCTTCTGGGTGCGGAACACGCCGGCGTGCTGCTGCATCGCGGAACGGATGTCGCCGGCGACGTCCTGGGCGTACTCGCCCGAGGTGCTGGCGTCCAGACGGGCCAGGCGGGCCAGCGAGCGGTCGGCGGCGTCCTTCGGCAGGTCCTTGTGCGACTTCGGCGACTTGGCCAGCGACTCGATGATGTGGTTGCCGGCCGACTTGCCGAACACCAGCAGGTCCAGCAGCGAGTTGGTGCCCAGGCGGTTGGCGCCGTGCACCGACACGCAGGAGCATTCGCCCACCGCGTACAGGCCGTTCACGATGGTGTTGACATCGTTCTGCGTCGTCACGACCTGGCCGGTGATGCCGGTCGGGATGCCGCCCATCTGGTAGTGGATGGTCGGCACCACGGGGATCGGCTCCTTGGTGATGTCGACGTTGGCGAAGTTGTGGCCGATCTCGAACACCGAGGGCAGGCGCTTCAGGATGGTGTCGCCGCCCAGGTGGGTCATGTCGAGCACGACGTAGTCCTTGTTGGGACCGCAGCCGCGACCTTCCTTGATCTCCTGGTCCATGCAGCGCGAGACGAAGTCGCGCGGGGCCAGATCCTTCAGCGTCGGGGCATAGCGCTCCATGAAGCGCTCGCCGTTGACGTTGCGCAGGATCGCGCCTTCGCCGCGGCAGCCTTCGGTCAGCAGCACGCCCGCGCCGGCCACGCCGGTCGGGTGGAACTGCCAGAACTCCATGTCCTGCAGCGGGATGCCGGCGCGCGCGGCCATGCCCAGGCCGTCGCCGGTGTTGATGAAGGCGTTGGTCGATGCAGCGAAGATGCGGCCCGCGCCCCCGGTGGCCAGCAGCACGCTCTTGGCCTCGAAGATGAACAGCTCGCCGGTCTCCATCTCGAGCGCGGTCACGCCGACCACGTCGCCTTCGGCGTCGCGGATCAGGTCCAGCGCCATCCACTCGACGAAGAACTGCGTGCGCGACTTGACGTTCTGCTGGTACAGCGTGTGCAGCATCGCGTGGCCGGTGCGGTCGGCGGCGGCGCAGGCGCGCTGGACGGGCTTCTCGCCGTAGTTGGCGGTGTGGCCGCCGAACGGACGCTGGTAGATGGTGCCGTCGGCATTGCGGTCGAACGGCATGCCGAAGTGCTCGAGCTCGTAGACGACCTTCGGCGCTTCACGGCACATGAACTCGATGGCGTCCTGGTCGCCCAGCCAGTCCGAGCCCTTGATGGTGTCGTAGAAGTGGTAGTGCCAGTTGTCTTCCGACATGTTGCCCAGCGAGGCGCCGACGCCACCCTGGGCGGCGACGGTGTGCGAGCGGGTCGGGAAGACCTTGGTCAGGACGGCGACGTTCAGGCCGGCGCGCGCGAGCTGCAGCGAGGCGCGCATGCCCGAGCCACCCGCGCCGACGATGACGACATCGAACTTGCGGCGCGGCAGGGAACCAGAATAGCTGGCGGAAGTAGCGATCGACGCCATCAGAGTCTCCAGAGAACTTGCACTGCCCAGCCGGCGCAGCCGACGAGCCAGACGACCGTGGCCACCTGCAGGGTCAGGCGCAGGCCGACCGACTTGGTGACGTAGTCCATGTAGATGTCGCGCACGCCGACCCAGGCGTGCCATGCGAGGGCGACGATCACGGTGAAGGTGAGCGTCTTCATCCATTGCGCGGCGAAGATGCCCGACCAGCTGTCATAGCCCAGCGGGCCGCCGAACAGCACCTGCACCAGCAGCACGATGGTGAACAGCGCCATCAGCACCGCAGTGACACGCTGCGCGAGCCAGTCGCGCAGGCCGTAGTGCGCACCGGTGACGATGCGCTTGGAACCGTAGTTCTTGGACATGGAAAAAAGCGTCTCTCGACGTCTCTAAAGGTCGGACGGGCTCAGAACAGGCCGAACAGCTTGGCGCCGAGGGCGACGGTCAGCAGCAGGCTGATCGCGAAGCTGACGACGGCCGAGGAGTGGCCCTGCTCCTTGGTGACGCTGTGGGTGGCGTCCATCCACAGGTGGCGCACGCCGGCGCAGAAGTGATGCAGGTAGGACCAGATCAGGGCCAGCACCACCAGCTTGACGAACACCCCGGGGAACGGGCCGAAACCGTGCGTGAAGACCGCAGTGAAGTCCTCGTAGGAGGCTTCCGAGCTGACGCTCTTGTCGAACATCCAGATGATGAACGGCAGCAGCACGAACATGATGATGCCGCTGGCGCGGTGGAGGATCGACAGCTTCGCCGCGAGGGGAAGCCGGTACTGGGTCGCGTCGATGAGACGCATCGGGCCTGGCCGCTGTTTGAGGGTGTCTGCCATGAGATGCCTTTGTAATTACGAAGAAACCGCGGAATTTTATTGCAACGCAGCAGTCAAGGCACGGGTGCCGACACTGCCAGCCGCTCTTTTCAGTTCAGTTCAGCTCGTTGCGATAGTGATGCGTCGAGGTGTCGTAGAAGCCCCGGCGCAGTTCCACAGGCTTGTCACCATACGTGAACGACAGGCGCTCGACGCTGAGCAGGGGGCTTCCCGCGTCAACACCGAGCACGCCTGCCACCTCGCCATCCGCCGCCACCGCCCGGATCTTCTCCTCTGCCCGGATCATCCTGACGCCGAACTCGGATTCGAACAGGCCGTACAGGGGCCCCTTGTAGTCGCCCATGCGCTGCGCCGTCAGTCCCTTGAAGAGACTGGCCGGCAGCCAGATGTCGTCCAGCACGATCGGGCGCCCGTTCTGCGACAGGGTGCGACGGACCTCCACCGCCATCTCGCCGGCCCGCAGCGCCAGCGCGCGGGCGACGTCGGCCGGCGCGGGAATGCGGCGGCAGTCCAGGAACTGGCGCTGCATCGGCACCGGCTCGCCGCCGCCCTCGGGCTGCAGTCGCAGGAATCGATACTGGATCTTCTGCTCGCTGTGGGTGGCGACGAAGGTGCCCTTGCCCTGGCGGCGAACCAGCAGATTCTCGGCGGCCAGTTCGTCGATAGCCTTACGCACCGTGCCCTGGCTGACGCGAAAGCGCGCGGCCAGCTCCAGCTCGCTGGGAATCGCCTCGCCGGGCTTCCATTCGCCGGCCTGCAGGCCGCGCATGATCAGCGCCTTGATCTGCTGGTAGAGCGGGCTGAAGGAGGGCGCGCCACCATCCCCCGCGGAGTCCGGGGGGGCATTCATCGGCGTTGATGAAGGGGCGGATTGCGGCATGGCCGGCATTGCAGCACAAGCGGGTGTCGGGTTGCAACGCTGTTCTACAAGATGTCTTATATAAGACATAAGATCGTTGACAGTGCCCGGGTCGGCACCTAGACTGCGCGGTGCTTTTCAAGTAGACCCCACCCCCGGCAGCACTCTCGCCGTACCCCATTCCAGGAGCCTCGCCCATGAGCAAGTCCCCCGTTCGCGTCGCTGTCACCGGCGCCGCCGGTCAGATCGGTTACTCCCTGCTGTTCCGCATCGCCTCGGGCGAGATGCTGGGCAAGGACCAGCCGGTCATCCTGCAGCTGCTGGACCTGCCGCAGGCCCAGAACGCCTGCAAGGGCGTGATGATGGAACTGGAGGACTGCGCCTTCCCGCTGCTGGCCGGCATGTTCGCCACCGATGATCCGAACGTGGCCTTCAAGGATGCCGACGTCTGCCTGCTGGTGGGCGCACGTCCCCGTTCGAAGGGCATGGAGCGTGCCGACCTGCTGACCGCCAACGGCGCGATCTTCACGGTCCAGGGCAAGGCCATCGCCGAGAACGCCAAGGAAGACGTCAAGGTGCTGGTCGTGGGCAACCCCTGCAACACCAACGCCTACATCGCCGCTGCCGCCGCCAAGAAGGTCGGCCGCACCAACCCGGCCAACTACCACGGCATGCTGCGCCTGGACCACAACCGCGCGCTGAGCCAGCTCGCTGCCAAGACCGGCCGCGACGTCGCCAGCCTGAAGCAGCTGGTGGTGTGGGGCAACCACTCGCCGACCATGTACGCCGACTACCGCTTCTGCACCTCCAACGGTGACAGCGTGAAGGCCCTGGTCAACGACGCCGTCTGGAACAACGACGTGTTCCTGCCGACGGTGGGCAAGCGCGGCGCCGCCATCATCGAGGCCCGCGGCCTGTCGTCGGCCGCCTCGGCCGCCAACGCCGCCATCGACCATGTGCGCGACTGGGTGCTGGGCTCGGACGAGTGGGTGACGATGGGCGTGCCGTCGGACGGCTCCTACGGCATCCCGGAAGGCATCGTCTTCGGCTTCCCGTGCGAGTGCAAGGACGGCGGCTACAAGATCATCCAGGGCCTGGAGATCGACGCCTACAGCCAGGAAAAGATCGCCATCACCCTGAAGGAACTGACCGACGAGGCCGACGCCGTCAAGGGCATGCTCTGACGCGCTGCCAGCGCAGGTGTCCGCCGCGTTCCTGACCGGATCGCGGCACGGACCAGCCGATCCCGGCCGGTCCGCAATGAAAGGCCGGCCGCCACAAGCGCCGGCCTTTTTCCGTTCCGAACTCCACGCCCCGGATTCCGATCATGAGCACGATGTCCACCGCCCCGCACTCCGTTCATCCGCGCGACGCGCTTTTCGATGCCGGCGAGCTGCTGCCGGCCGACCTGCCGGTCTGCGACCACTATGCCGGCGTCGAGGTGCGCATGCGCAAGAGCCTGGAGCTGCAGGCTGAAATGGGGCCGGTCTTCGACATCACGCTCGATGGCGAGGACGGCGCGCCGGTCGGCGGCGAACTCGAGCATGCGCAGCTGATCGCCGAGATGATCGACTCGGGTGCCAACCGCTTCGACCGGGTCGGTGCGCGGGTGCAGACCGTCGACCATCCGGCCTTCGAGGCGATGGTCGACGCCATCGTCGCCCGCGCCGGCGCGCGGGTGGCCTACATCATGGTGCCCAAGCCGCGCGGCCTGGCCGATGTCGAGCGTGCGGTCGCCGCGATCGACGACGCCATTGCCCGCCACGGCCTCCAACGGGCGATTCCGGTGCATGCGCTGGTCGAGACGCACGGTGCGCTGCGCGAGGTGCAGGCGCTGGCGGCGCATCCGCGCATCGAGTCGCTGTCCTTCGGCCTGATGGACTTCGTCTCCGACCACCGCGGCGCCATCCCGCAGAGCGGCATGTCGGTCAAGGGCCAGTTCGAGCATCCGCTGGTGATGCGCGCCAAGCTGGAGATCTCGGCGGCCTGCCACGGCTGGGGCAAGGTGCCCTCGCACTGCGTCGTCACCGAGTTCAAGCATCTCTCGGCGCTGGAGGCGGCGGCGACCCAGGCCTGCCGCCAGCTCGGCTACACCCGGATGTGGAGCATTCACCCGGACCAGATCCGCACCATCGTCGACGCCTTCTCGCCGACCACCGCCGAGGTCGATCAGGCCGCCGAGATCCTGCTGGCCGCGCAGGCCGCCGGCTGGGGGCCGATCCGCCATCGGCATCACGGCCAGGACACGCTGCACGACCGCGCCAGCTTCCGCTACTTCTGGCATGTGCTCGAGCGCGCGCATCGCACCGGCCCGCTGCCGGCCGAGATCGAGCGCCGGTTCTTTGCCCGTGCCTGAGCGGCCCCGAGGCAGGGCGGGCGCCTGTCACGCCTGGTCGCGTTCCCGGCTGTAAAGCACGGATCGACACGGGCGGGCTTGGGCACAATTCCGGCCTTTGAAGCTGCCTGTCCCGGAGTTCCCGATGTCCCTGTCCGCCCACCGCCCCCTTGTCCTGGCCCTGTTCGGTGCCGCCTGCCTGATCGGCAGCCTGCCGGCCAGCGCCTCCACCGCCGCGAAGAAGAAGCCGGCCGCGCCGGTCGAGGCGCCGCTGGCCGATCTGGCGCCCGAGCAGGTCGCCAACGCCGAGCGCGTGCATGTCGGCGACCAGGACTGCGAGTTCCGCCAGCAGGTCAAGGTGCAGCGCCACCAGGCCAAGGACGGCTATTTCCACCTGAACTTCAAGGGCAAGCAGTACACGATGGCGCCGGAGCCGACCACCACCGGCGCAGTCCGCCTCGAAGACAAGAAGAACGGTCTGGTCTGGATCCAGATCGCCAACAAGTCGATGCTGATGAATGCCCGGGCCGGTCAGCGCCTGGTCGACGAGTGCGTGCATCCGAACCAGAAGATGCCGCAGTCCGCGCCGGCTCCGGCGGTGCCGGTCGATCCGGTCACCTCGGCGGTCTCGGCGGCTGAACCGGTGGCGCAGGCCCGCTGAGGTGTTGCAGTGACACCCCTCGATCCCGATCTGATCCATCCCGCCTCTTGGCAAGTCTTATATAAGACATAAAATACCGGACTAACCCCAGCCCAGGGTCACCCGGCCCGACAGTCGGCCGGGGCACCGCCACACCGCACGGAGCTCTTCATGCTGCAAGCCTATCGCCAACACGTCGCCGAACGCGCCGCCCTCGGCATTCCGCCGCTCGCACTCGATGCCAAGCAGGTCGCCGAACTGATCGAGCTGATCAAGAACCCGCCGGCCGGCGAGGAGGCGTTCCTGGTGGAGCTGCTGACGCACCGCGTGCCCCCGGGCGTGGACGATGCCGCCAAGGTCAAGGCCAGCTTCCTGGCGGCGGTTGCCCATGGCGAGCTGTCGGTCGCGCTGGTCAGCAAGGCCAAGGCCACCGAGCTGCTCGGCACCATGGTCGGCGGCTACAACGTGCAGCCGCTGATCGAGCTGCTCGACGACGCCGAAGTCGCCGGCATCGCCGCCGACGGTCTGAAGAAGACCCTGCTGATGTTCGACTACTTCAACGACGTCGCCGCCAAGGCCACGGCAGGCAATGCCAAGGCCCAGGAAGTGATGCAGTCGTGGGCCGACGCCGAGTGGTTCACCAGCCGTCCGGAAGTGCCGAAGTCGATCACCGTGACCGTGTTCAAGGTGCCTGGCGAGACCAACACCGACGACCTGTCGCCGGCTCCGGACGCCACCACCCGCCCGGACATCCCGATGCACTATCTGGCGATGCTGAAGAACACCCGTCCGGACGCGGCCTTCAAGCCGGAAGAGGATGGCAAGCGCGGCCCGATCCAGTTCATCGAGGACCTGAAGAAGAAGGGCAACCTCGTGGCCTATGTGGGCGACGTGGTGGGCACCGGCTCCAGCCGCAAGTCGGCCACCAACTCCGTGATCTGGGCGACCGGCCAGGACATTCCCTATGTGCCGAACAAGCGCTTCGGCGGCGTGACGCTGGGCGGCAAGATCGCCCCGATCTTCTTCAACACCCAGGAAGACTCCGGCTCGCTGCCGATCGAAGTCGATGTTTCCAAGCTGGAAATGGGTGACGTGATCGAGGTGCTGCCGTACGACGGCAAGATCACCAAGGCCGGCGAGACCGTCGCCGAGTTCTCGCTGAAGAGCGACGTGCTGCTCGACGAAGTGCGCGCCGGTGGCCGCATCAACCTGATCATCGGCCGCTCGCTGACCGCCAAGGCCCGCGAGGCGCTGGGTCTGCCGGCCTCGACGCTGTTCCGTCTGCCGAAGGCTCCGGCCGCCAGCACGGCCGGCTTCACGCTGGCGCAGAAGATGGTCGGCCGCGCCTGCGGCCTGCCGGAAGGCCAGGGCGTGCGCCCGGGCACCTACTGCGAGCCGAAGATGACCACCGTGGGTTCGCAGGACACCACCGGCCCGATGACCCGCGACGAGCTGAAGGACCTGGCCTGCCTGGGCTTCTCGGCCGATCTGGTCATGCAGTCCTTCTGCCACACCGCCGCCTATCCGAAGCCGGTGGACGTGAAGACGCACCGCGAGCTGCCCAAGTTCATGGCCAACCGCGGCGGCGTGGCGCTGCGCCCGGGCGACGGCGTGATCCACAGCTGGCTGAACCGCCTGCTGCTGCCCGACACCGTTGGCACCGGCGGCGACAGCCACACCCGCTTCCCGATCGGCATCTCCTTCCCGGCCGGTTCGGGCCTGGTGGCCTTCGGCGCCGCCACCGGCGTGATGCCGCTCGACATGCCCGAGTCGGTGCTGGTGCGCTTCAAGGGCCAGATGCAGCCCGGCGTCACGCTGCGTGACCTGGTGCATGCCATCCCGCTGTACGCGATCAAGGCCGGTCTGCTGACCGTGGCCAAGGCCGGCAAGAAGAACATCTTCTCGGGCCGCATCCTGGAAATCGAAGGTCTGCCCGACCTGAAGGTGGAACAGGCCTTCGAGCTGTCCGACGCCTCGGCCGAGCGCTCGGCCGCCGGCTGCACGATCAAGCTCAACAAGGAGCCGGTGCAGGAGTACCTGAAGTCGAACATCGTTCTGATGAAGAACATGATCGCCGACGGTTACCAGGACGCGAAGACCCTGGCGCGCCGCATCGAGAAGGTCGAGGCCTGGCTGGCCAAGCCCGAGCTGCTCGAAGCCGACAAGGACGCCGAATACGCCGCCGTGATCGAGATCGACCTGGCCGAGATCACCGAGCCCATCGTCTGCTGCCCGAACGATCCGGACGACGCCAAGTTCCTGTCCGAAGTCGCCGGCACCAAGATCGACGAGGCCTTCATCGGCTCGTGCATGACCAACATCGGTCACTTCCGCGCTGCAGCCACCGTGCTGGGCGGCGCGCGCGACATCCCGGTCAAGCTGTGGGTGGCACCGCCGACCAAGATGGACGCGGCCGAGCTGACCAAGGAAGGCCATTACGCCAACTTCGGCGCCGCCGGTGCCCGCACCGAAATGCCCGGCTGCTCCCTGTGCATGGGCAACCAGGCCCAGGTGCGCGAAGGCGCGACGGTGATCTCCACCTCGACCCGCAACTTCCCCAACCGCCTGGGCAAGAACACCAACGTGTTCCTGGGCTCGGCCGAGCTGGCCGCCGTGGCCTCCAAGCTGGGCAAGCTGCCGACCAAGGAGGAATATCTGGCCGCCACTGGCGTGATCACCGCCAAGGCCGACCAGATCTACAAGTACATGAACTTCGACCAGATCGAGGAATATGTCGAGAACGCTAAGAGCGTGAACGCCTGAGGCCTGACACCGGTTCCCTGACCGATCCAGCCCGCCGGAGCCTCTGCCCGGCGGGCTTTTTCATTTCATTGGAACGGGCATGAGCCACGCAGACGGCAGCGCAGACCCCAGTGCAATCACATCGCCGCCCACCTCGCCGCGACTGCTGCCGCTGGGCGACGCCGCCTGGACGCTCGAATTCGGCCGCCGCCTCGATCCGGCGCTGGCCGAGCAGGTGGCGCGGCTGGCGGCGCGGGTGCGCGCGGCCCGGCTGCCCGGCGTGGTCGATCTGGTGCCGACGCTGCGTTCGCTGACGGTGCATTTCGAGCCCGAGGCGGTCGAGGCCGAGGCGCTGGGCGCGCAGCTGCTGGCGCTGGCCGGCGCGCCCGGCGCCGATCTGCCGGCCGGGCGCCACTGGCGGCTGCCGCTGTGCGCCGAGCCGGCCTTCGCGCCCGACCTGGCCGAGCTGGCCGAACGCGTGGGCCTGCGGCCCGAGGCGGTGATCGACGGCCTGTGCCGCGCGGTGCTGCGGGTCGGGCTGATCGGCTTCATGCCCGGATTTCCCTACCTGATCGGTCTGCCGCAGGCGCTACACCTGCCGCGTCGCGCCACGCCGCGCACCCGGGTGCCGGCGGGCTCGGTCGCGCTGGCGGCCGGCCTGTGCGGCGTCTATCCCTGGGACAGCCCGGGCGGCTGGTGGCTGGTCGGGCATCTGCCGCTGCCGCTGTTCGAGGCGGATCATCCGCAGGCGCCGGCCTGGCTGGCAGCCGGCGACCGGCTGAGCTGGCAGCCGGTCGATGCGCCGACCCACGCGGCGCTGGCGGCCGACTGGGCCGCCGGGCGGCTGCGGCGCGAGGACTTCCTGATGCCGGAGGACGCATGAACCCGGACGCGCATGACGGCCGCCTCGAGGTGGTCCGCGGCGGTGCCGGCTGCACGGTGCAGGATGCCGGCCGCGTCGGTCATCGCCATGAGGGCGTGGCGCTGTCGGGCTGGCTGGACGGCTGGATGGCGGGCGCGGCCAATGCGCTGGCGGGCAACCTGCCGCAGGCGGCCTGCCTGGAATGGCGCGGTCCTGCGCTGCGGCTGCGGGTAGCGCAGGGGCCGGTGCGGGTGGCGGTGGCGGGCGGCGCCGCCGCCTGGGCCCCCGACGCGCAGGCGCGCCCGCAGCCGCTGCCGCCCTGGCAGAGCGTGCTGCTGGAGGAGGGCGCGATGCTGGATCTGGCGGCGCTGTCCGGTGGCTGCGCCTGGATGGCGGTCAGCGGCGGGGTGCGGGTGGCGCCGGTGCTGGGCAGCCGCGCGACCCATCTGCGCACCCGCATGGGCGGGCTGGACGGGCGCATGCTGCAGCCGGGCGATGCTTTCGGCTGCAGCGCGCTGGCGCCGCAGGACCGGCGGCTGTGGTGCGCGGCGGCCGCGCCGGACTGGCTGGAGGCCGGGCCGATCCGCGTGCTGCCCGGTCCGCAGCAGGATCATTTCTCTGCCGAGGCCTGGGCGCGGCTGCTGGCCAGTGCCTGGCAGGTCACGCCGGCGCTTGATCGCATGGGCCTGCGTCTGGCCGGGCCGGCGCTGGCGCATGTCGATGCGGCGGCGGCCGACATCGTCTCCGACGGCGTGGTGCCCGGCGCGATCCAGGTGCCGGCCGACGGCCAGCCGATCGTGCTGCTGGCCGATGCGCAGACCGTCGGCGGCTACCCGAAGATCGCCACCGTCATCCGCGCCGATCTGCCGCGGCTGGCGCAGGCGCGCCCGGGCGAGCGGCTGACCTTCGCCGCGGTCGACGGGGCCGGCGCCCGTGCGGCCCTGGCTCGGCTGCGTGTGCGCTGGCAGGCCTGGTGCGCGGCGCTGCGGCCGGCGCGTCCGCCCGGCGGCATCGACGAGCAGGCGCTCTACCGCGACAACCTGATCTCCGGCATGCTGCGCGCCGAGCCCTGAACCTTCTCCTTCCTTGCCTCGACCGACCATGAGCCTGCCTGCCAGCGTGGACCTGAATGCCGATCTCGGCGAGAGCTTCGGTGCCTGGACGATGGGCGACGACGACGCGATGCTGGCGCGGGTCAGCAGCGCCAACATCGCCTGCGGCTTCCATGCGGGCGATCCGCTGGTGATGCGCCGCACGGTGCGCCGGGCGCTGGCCGGCGGCGTCGCGCTGGGCGCGCATCCGTCCTTCCCGGACCTGCAGGGCTTCGGCCGGCGCCGGATGGACCTGGCGCCGGACGAGCTGGAGGCGATGCTGATCTACCAGATCGGCGCGCTGCAGGCGCTGGCCGCGGCCGAGGGCGGCCGGGTGCGCCATGTCAAGCCGCATGGCGCGCTGAGCAATCTGGCCTGCGCGGACGAGGCGCTGGCCGACACGGTGGCGCGCGCGGTGCGCGTGCTCGACCGCGAGCTGGTGCTGCTGGCGCCGGCCTGCTCGGCGCTGGCCCGCGCCGGCGAGCGCGCCGGGCTGGCGGTGGCCCACGAGATCTTTGCCGACCGCGCCTATCGGCCCGACGGCCAGCTGGTGCCGCGCCGCCAGCCCGGCGCGATGATCCACGGCGCCGAGGCCTGCCGGGCGCATGTGCTGGCGATGCTCGAGGCCGGCGCGCTGATCGCGATCGACGGCCATCGGCTGCCGACGCCGATCGACAGCATCTGCGTTCACGGCGACGGACCGGACGCGGTGGCCGCGGCCGACGCGATCCGCGCCGGTCTGGCAGCCGCTGGCGTGGCGGTGCGCGCCTTCTAGCGCGGACTCAGCGCGCGCCCTGCAGCCGCAGCGTCTCGCCGTGCTTCAGCACGGTGAAGGCCTCGTCGGCCAGGCCGAGCTGGCGCCGCGCCGCGGCCAGGTCGCGCGGCGCCTGGTCCAGCGGCTCGTCGCACAGGCCCTCGAAGGTGCCCCAGTGCACGCCGACCGAGCGCCGGGCGCCCAGGTCGAGATGGGTCTGCGCCGCGTCGGCCGGATTGACATGCTGCGCGCGCATGAACTCGCGCGGCTCGTAGCAGCCGACCGGGATCAGCGCCAGGTCGAAGCTGCCGCGGTGGGCGAGATGCCGGCGGATGTCGGCGAAATCGCCGCTGTAGCCGGTGTCGCCGGTGTAGATCAGCCGGAATTCCGGCGCCAGCACCGCGAATCCGCCCCAGAGGGTCTGCTGCCGGTCGAAGGGCGTGCGGCTGGACCAGTGCCGGGCGGGTGTCAGCATGAACTCGACGCCGCGCTCGACATGCGACTGCCACCAGTCCAGCTCGACCACCCGCAGTCCGGCCAGGCCCAGGTCGTCGAACCAGGCCTTGAGCTTCAGCGGCACGATGAACAGCGGCGCGCCGCCCGGCTGCGCCGCCAGCGCCCGCACCGAGGCCTCGTCGAGGTGGTCATAGTGGTTGTGCGAGACCAGCACCACGTCGATGTGCGGCAGCTGCGCGGGGGTGAGCGGCAGCGCGCCGACCCGCTTCGGCCCGGCCCAGGACACCGGCGAGGCGCGCTCGGAGAACTGCGGGTCGGTCAGCACCGCCAGGCCGCCGAGCCGCGCCAGCACCGTCGAGTGGCCGATCCAGGTGATGTTGGGCTCGGGCGCCTGCAGGTCGGGCGCGACCACCGGAAGCGGCGGCTGCGGGCGCGGCGGATCCCGGCGGCTCAGCTGCCAGCGCCAGACCTCCCACTGCGACTTGTCGATGGTGCTGCCGTCGCGGTTGCGAAAGCCCTCGGCGGTGTGGTGGGCGGGCGGCGTGGCGACGGCCGGCGCGTGCTCCCGGTCGCCGGCAGCGGCCCACCAGGCCGAACCCAGACCGAGTGCGGCCAGCAGTGCCAGGCCGGCCGGCCAGAGCCGACGTCGGCGGCGCTGCACGAAGATGAGGCGCTTCATCGGACGCGGCTCAGGTCACGCCGGATCACAGCATGCGCGCGATCAGCGCACCTTCGCTCGGCCCCTCCAGCGGCACCCAGACCCGCACCGGGCTGCCCGGGGCGACCTCGACCGGTGCGCCCTCCAGGCTGGTCATGCGTTCGAGCCTGACGCGGCGGTTGCCCGAGGGGTGGATGATCTCGAGCGTGTCGCCGACCGCGAAGCGGTTCTTGGTCTCGACCTCGGCCCAGCCGTCCTCGCGCACGCTCTTCACCTCGCCGACGAACTGGCTGCGGTGCGCGACCGAGTGGCCGGTGATGTAGTTCTGGTAGTCTTGGCTCGGGCGGCGCTCGAGCAGGCCGCCGGTGTAGCCGCGGTTGGCCAGGCCTTCGAGCTCGAGCAGCAGCTCGGGATTGAAGGGCCGGCCCGCCACCGCGTCGTCGATCGCGCGGCGGTAGACCTGCGCGGTGCGCGCGACGTAGTAGAGGCTCTTGGTGCGGCCTTCGATCTTCAGCGAGTCCACGCCGATCTTCGCCAGCCGGGCCACATGCTCGACCGCACGCAGATCCTTGCTGTTCATGATGTAGGTGCCGTGCTCGTCTTCCATGATCGGCATCAGCTGGCCCGGTCGCTCCTTTTCCTCGAGCAGGTAGACCCGGTCGGCCAGCGGATGGCGCGAGCCGCCGCCGCAGGTCGAGGTGGCGGCGAAGGCGCTCTCGGCCTCCTGCTGCGCGGCGGCGAAGTCGAAGTCGCTCTCCAGCTTCGTCGGCTGGGCGTCGCCTGCGTCGCTGGCCTGGTCGTCGGCGGCGTGGGTCTTGTAGTCCCAGCGGCAGGCGTTGGTGCAGGTGCCCTGGTTGGGGTCGCGGCGGTTGAAGTAGCCCGACAGCAGGCAGCGGCCCGAGTAGGCGATGCACAGCGCGCCATGCACGAAGACCTCCAGCTCCATGTCCGGGCAGTCCTGGCGGATCGATTCGATCTCGTCGAGGCTGAGCTCGCGCGACAGGATGATGCGGCTGATGCCGGCGCGCTGCCAGAACTTCACCGTCGCCGAGTTGGTGGTGTTGGCCTGCACCGAGAGGTGGATCGGCACCTCGGGCCACTTCTCGCGCACCTGCATGATCAGGCCGGGGTCGGCCATGATCAGCGCGTCGGGCTTGAGGTCGATGACCGGCTCGATGTCGCGCAGGTAGGTGCGCACCTTGTCGTTGTGCGCGATCAGGTTGCTGGTGACGAAGAACTTGCGGCCCCGGGCATGCGCCTCGGCGATGCCCTGGCCGATCTGTTCGAGCCGGAACTCGTTGTTGCGCGCTCGCAAGCTGTAGCGCGGCTGGCCGGCATAGACGGCATCGGCGCCGAAGTCGTAGGCGGCGCGCATCTTGGCGAGCGAGCCGGCGGGAAGCAGCAGTTCGGGGGAGAAGACGGGTTTCACCCCGCCATTGTCCACGCTGCGCGTGCCCGGGTGGCGTGCAGGGGGTCAGGCCGGCTGCTGGCGCTTGCGCTCGTCGGTCGCCTGCGGCGTGGCGCGGGCTGGCGCCAGCCGGGCCCAGGACGGGCGCTCGTACAGGAAGCCCAGGCCGATGCGGCGGGCGATCTCCGCCATCAGCACCGCGCCGCCGATGCAGCCCACCAGCGCCAGCGTGCCCACCAGGCTGTGCTGCTGGCCGATGGCCGAGCCGCGCAGCAGCGGCACCAGCACGATCATCGGCAGGTAGAAGCCGAGGTAGACGGTGATCGAGGTGCGCCCCAGGTACTTCAGCAGACCGGCCCAGCGCTGCTCGCTCACCAGCGCGCTGATGACGACCACCGCGCTGATGCCGGCGAAGCCGAGCACGGTGGTGGCCAGGATGCTCTCGGTGAGCTGCAGCTTGACCAGCGTGCCGTTGATCAGCGCCCAGACCAGCACGATCGCCACCGCGCGGCGCCGGTGCGCACGCGCCCAGTCCGCCATCGCGAAGAAGCGGCCGGCGAAGACATGGCCGGCATAGAAATAGCCGAAATAGACCCCGAAGCGGTCGACGTGATAGATGCCGGTCTCCAGCGGAAAGAGCATCAGCAGCAGGGCCGCGGGCATCAGCAGCCAGACCGGCACCCGGCGCAGCAGCCGGGTGGCGACGAAGTAGACCGACAGCATCATCACGAACCACAGCATCTGGAAGGGGTCGTAGAGCCGCCAGGCCAGAGCGGTCAGGGCTTCGGTCGCGGTGGCCGGCGTGTCATGGCCGAGCAGCCAGGTCGCCGGCACCACGATCAGCGTCCACAGCACGAAGAAATACAGATAGTGGACGACCTTGGTGTCCAGATAGTGGCGCCAGGGCCGGTCGATCACCCGCGACAGGAACAGGCCCGAGATCAGGAAGAAGTCGGGCATCCGGAACGGCTTGGCGAAGACCGCGAAATAGCCCAGCCAGCCGGCTTCGCCCCGGTTGACATAGCCCTGCATCTCGCCGACCACCCACATCGTCACCACCGCGACAATGCAGAAACCCTTGGCGAAGTCCACCCAGTCGTGACGACTGCGATGCCCGCCCGAGGTGTTGCCATTGCCCTGTCCAGCCATCTTTTCTCTCCTGGCGCTGCGGCCATCGGTTTCAGTCCGAGGCCAAGTCTAGGAGTCGAAATCCGCGCCGATCACCTCGCCCGCAGGATCGCGGGGTGAGGCAGATGTTTCCGCAAGTGATTGATCTGATGGATGTTTTCAGGGTGCCGTCAGTCCGGCTTCAGCGTGTCTTCAGCTTGGTTTGAATTGGTACCGCTGGGTCTCTCTTTGCCGTGCCGGAAGTGGCAATCGCGTGCCAGAGATACAAAAAATCACTGTTTCACAAAGATGCACATGTTGCAGGCGCCGGGGGCCGGCCCCTGCACTTCAGGGGGTGCGCCCGATGCGAGAAAGCCACACCGCCATGCCCTGGGCATTGAGCTCGATGTCGAGCGCGAGCAGCTCGTGGGCGCGCGCGGGGCTCACCGGACAGCCGGCGGCCAGCGCGGACGCGACCAGCGTCGCGGCGACCTGCTCCTTCAGCGCGGCCAGCCGGGCGGGCGCGTCGTCGGGCAGGCGCGCCAGCAGGGCCAGGCCGTCGGCCTCGAAGCGATCCAGCGTGGCGAGGAACTGCGCCGCCAGCCGCTCGACGCCGCCGACCCGGCCGAAGTGGGTCGGGTACAGGCACTGCGGCTGCATCGCCATCATTCGCTGCACCGAGCTGCGCAGCGCCTCGGGCTCGAACTGCACCGGCGTCGTGCTCGGAAAGATCCAGGCGCCGTCCGCGCCATCGAACTCGCGGTAGCTGATGCCGAAGGTGTCGCCGGTGAACCAGCCGCGGCTGCGTTCGTCCCAGATGCAGTGGTGGTGGCGCGCATGCCCGGGCGTGTCGATCAGCAGCAGCTCGCGCGAGCCGAGCGGGATGCGCTGGCCGTCATGGCTCTCGACGACGCGTGCGGCCTCGATCGGCTCGATCGTGCCGTAGGTCTGGCGCACCACCTCGACGCCGTAGACGGCGCGTGCGCCCTCGACCAGCGCGGCCGGGTCGATCAGGTGCCGGGCGCCGCGCGGATGGATCAGCGCACGGGCGCCGGGCAGATGGCGCATCAGCAGGCCGGCGCCGCCGGCATGGTCCAGATGCACATGGGTCGGGATGACCCAGTCGACCGCCTCGCGCGGCAGGCCGATGGCGTCGAGCGCCTCGAGCAGCCGCGGCACCGCGGCGTTGTGGCCGGTGTCGATGAAGGCGGCGCGGCCGGTGTCGACGATCAGGTAGGCGGCATCGAAGTCCTCGCGCTCGAAGCCGGTGTCGATCGCGAAGATGCCGTGGCCGAGGTCGGTGGTGTGCGTGGGCAGGTTCATGGGTGGGCGGCGGAGGTGACTGTTGAAACAGCATGCCACGCACGCGCCGGCGCGGCTGTCACTCTCGCTAAGCTGCCGGCATGACGCTGTTTCCCGGTCCTGTCCTGTCGATCCTGATGCTGGTGGCCGGTGCCGCCGTGGCCGCGCCGCCGGGCGACGTGCCGCATGCCGCCGAGGTCGGCGCGGATGCTGGCGTGAAGGACTGGCAGGGCACGCCCTACCAGAGCGGCGGCGACGGCGCCGAGTCGCGCATGGTGCTCGATCGCCGGCTGCGCCAGTTCAATCTGCGCATCCTGCTCTCGGAGGGGCGGCGCTCTTCCTATGTCGCGGGGGCCGAGCTGTCCATCGTCGATGCGCGTGGGCAGGAGCGGCTGCGCCTGGCGGATGCCGGCCCCTATGTCGATGTGCGCCTGCCGGCCGGGCGCTACACCGTGCAGGCCCGCAGCGGTGGCCACAGCCGCCAGGCGGTGGTGCAGATCGGCACCGCTGCGCTGGCACGGCTGCATCTGCACTGGCCGGGATCTCAGGACGAGGCGGCGCCGGCGGCCGGCCCGGGCGCGCTGCCCTGATCCTCGCCGGCCGCGGGCACCGGCCCGAGCTGCAGCTCGATCTCCAGCCGTGCCGCCACATCGCGGCCGTCCCGCCGGGCCGGCAGGAAGCGGGTGGCCTCGAACATGCGCTGCAGCGCCGGCAGCGCGACCGTGTCGATCGGCTCGATCTGCAGCACCTCCAGGCCGACCAGCCGGCCCGAGGCATCGATGTCCAGCGCCAGGCGCAAGGGCAGTCCGCTGAGCGGCTGAGCGGCCAGCGCCTCGAGCAGCGTGGTGTCGGGCGCCGAGACCGGCCGCGGCGGCAGATCGAGCCCGGCGACGGCGGTTTCCGGCGCGGCGTGGCGTGGTGGCGGGGCTTCTGGCCGCGTGCTCGGCGGCGTGGCCGTCGCGGGCATCTCCGCTGGCCGATCCGCTGGCCGATCCGCTGGCCTCTCGGATGGCTGTGGGGGCGTCGCTGCCAGCCGGATCTGCAGCGGCCGGGACGCGGTGTCCGGCCCCGCCGGCCGCGGCTGCTCTGGCGGCGGTGGCATCGGATGAGGGACCAGCTGCAGCACCAGCAGGTGCAGCAGCAGCACCGGCGCGCCCAGCAGCAGGCCGGACGGCCTCATTGCTGCATCGGCACTTCGCGCCAGTTCAGCCGGCGCAGCGTGCCGCCGCGGCCGAAGGTGCCGGGCTGGTTGCTCACGCCGCCGCCGCTGCGTCCGGCCACCAGCCGCACCTTGCCGCCGATGTTCTTGAAGCTGATGTCCGAGGCCAGTCCGTCGCTGGAGGCGCTCAGCGCGACCGCGTTGCCGCTGCTGTCGGTCAGCATGCTCCTGCCGTCGGCGAAGCTGACCGCCAGCACCCGGCTGGTGCCGGAAGGCGTGCAGGCATCGCCGCCGGGCAGGTTCAGCGCCACGCCGACCAGGCCCTGGGTGACGGTCGGCGCGAGGGTCACGCGCTCGGCGATGCCGGTCGGGCCGCTGCCCAGGTCGCGGTACCAGCCCATCGGCGCGGTCGGCGCACTGCCGATGCCGACGAGCAGGTCGGTGTTGGCCGCCAGCTTGGCGCGGGTCACGGGGAAGCTCACGCCGGCCGGCAGGGTCGAGTCGGTGTACATCGCGCTGGCGGTGCCGTCGATGATCGCGTAGAAGGTCTGGGTCTGGGTGCTGGCGATGTCGCTGTCGGCCAGCAGCCGGCCGGTGCCGACCAGCAGGTAGCGCTTGCCGGAATTCGGCTCGACCATCACCCGCACCGGCGTGGTCACCGGCTGGCCGATGCCCGAGGCATCGGTCAGCCGCGCGAACTTCAGCGCCGCGGGATAGCTGCCGCTGGCACGGCTGACATCGATGCGCCAGAGGTTGCCCTGCAGGTCGCCGGCGTAGAGCGCGGTGGCGGTGTAGTCGGTCAGGTCCGGGATGAAGGCGGTGACATGCGCGACGTCGTAGGGCGCGGCCAGCGTGCTGCCCGAGAGCGTGATCTTCTCGTAGAGCGCACCGGTCTTCGGGTTGAGCAGGTGGATCGAGGCGCTGCCGTCGGGCGTGTTGTAGCCGGAGGCGATGACCACGGTCCAGCCGTACTTGGCGGTCTTGACCACCCGCGCGTCGCCGTGACCGTAGCCCAGCGAGGCGTCGGTGTATTCCCACAGCACCTTGGAGGCGACCACCTCCTCGCTGGTCCAGCTGTCGGGCTGGGTCACGTCGATCGCGTAGTAGCCGCGGCCGCCGCTGCCCAGGCCGCCGATCAGGATGGTGCGCCAGTCCGAGGTGGTCGCCGCCGGCGAGGCGCCGCCGACGCGGGCGAAGTCGACGTCGAAGGCCAGCGGCGTGGCGTCGACATACGGGCGGTGCTCGTAGGACGGATTGCCCAGCGCGGCCAGGCCGCGGGTCGCGGCGGTGCTGCTGCTGCCGTAGACGAAGCTGGGCACATAGGCGAACAGCTCGGTGCCGGCGGTGGTGCCGCTCAGGCTGCCGTCGAAGGCATGCATCATGCCGTCGTTGGCGCCGACATAGACGACGGTGCGCCTTGCCGAGAGGCTGCGCCGGAAGGTGTTGTAGCCCGGATTGGTGGCGTCGAAGTAGGGCGCCGAGGGCGCGCCGACCGCGTTGACCTTCGAGTTGACGATGTCGCCCAGCACCGCGCTGCGGCTGCGGTACACGCCGCCGGCGGACTGCTCGCGGGTGCGGTCGCCGCGCAGATAGTCCAGGAAGTTCGCCGCCGACTGCGCGGTGGCCTCCACCCCCGGCACCGCGGAGAACGAGGCGTAGTAGGTGCGCGGCGACAGGGCCGCCGCGCCCAGGCTGGCGCTGCGAAAGGGCAGGGCGGTGCCGGTGACGGTGCAGCAGGTCACGATCCTGCGGTTCGTCGGCAGGGTCGAGGCCAGCCGCGTGCGCGCGTTCCAGACCTCGGTGGACGAGGGCGTGCCATCGCTGGCGTAGCTGACCGACAGCCCCAGCAGCGTGCCGGTCCAGGTGCTCGGATCGTAGCTGGCCGCGTAGCTGGCGTTGCCGCTGGTCGCCTCGTTCAGCGAGGTCGACGCGAAGGCGGTCGAGGTGGCGGCCGAGGCCTGCTGGGCGATCTTCGCGAAGGCCTTGGTCAGGCCGGAGACCATCTGCGCGGCCAGGCCGCCGGTGTAGTAGTTGTCCGGGCGCAGGTTCGAGCCGACGGTGTCGGTGTTGGTGTACCAGGCGCTCTGCGGGAGCGTCGAGCTCGAATTGGTGCTGGCGTAGGGCTGGAAGCCGCCGGGCACCTCGAAGCCGCCGTACTTCGCGGCCAGCCAGAACTGGTTCCTGGGCAGGTAGTACTGGTTCTCCAGCACGTCGACCCAGAAGGTGTTGACCGTCTGCGCGCCGCTCAGGTCGCTGCGCAGGTCATTGGTGTGCGCGTGGTAGGCCAGGCCGGCGATGAAGTAGCTGTTGTTGCGTCCGGACGAGTAGCTGCCCAGGTTGGCGATGCCCTCGAGCTGGCCGACCATGTCGGTGGCCTTCTTGACGTCGATGCCGGTGTCGGCGGCGACCTCGGCAGGCAGGGCCGGCTCGGCGCTGGTGCGGATGGTGCTGCCCTGCAGGTTGGCATCGTTCCAGGTGTTGACGTCGCCGATGCCGATGATGAAGTTCTTCTGGCAGCTGTAGACGATCGGATCGTCCCAGCGGGTGATGACCGGGAAGCCGTCGATCACGTTGTTCAGCGCCGCGGTCGAGCCGATGCCGCTCAGGCTGCTGTAGGACGCCACCGGGCCGAGCTTGCGGTAGTAGCGCAGCCCGGCGTAGTACAGCTCGCCGAGCGGGTCGTAGCTCTTGTAGAGGCCGGTGGCCGAGCCGAAGCGGTTGAGGTAGTTCATGACGCCGCTGTACTGCAGCGTCGGCGTCAGCCCGGTCTGCGCCTGCGCGAAGGCGATGGTGGCGCTGGTGTCGGCGGTGTCGGGATTGGCCAGCATGATGCCGGTGCTGCCGTCCCACTCGGCCCGGCTGTTGCCGATCGCGCTCGAGCCGGGCACCGGCTGGGTCGGGCCGATGTACTTCATGCGCGCGCGCATCACGCCGCCGTCGCGGGCGCTGCTGTTGTCGTTCAGGTAGCCGAAGGCCGAGTAGCGCAGCTTCGAGGCGTACTTCTGCATCAGGCCTTCGGGCTTGTGGATGGGGCTGGCGGTGGTGCCGTACTTCGTGCAGTTGCTCTCCAGCCCGATCAGCGGATCGCAGACCTGGGGCTGGATGTAGATCCGGTAGGGCGTGCGGCTGGCGATCGTGCCGCCCAGCCCTGACTGGTTGCTGTAGTCGACGATCGCGGCCAGCGGGGCGCTGCAGCTGCCGGTCGCCGATCCGCTCGAGGGGCGGCTGATCGGACTGCTGGTGGCGCAGCTCACCGCGCTGCCCTGGGTGTTGGTGCAGCTGTAGCTGTATGAAGACCCGCCGTTGCTGGTGCTGCGCGTGCATGACAGGCTGTGCTGGGGCGTGCTCACGCTGCTGCTGCAGCTGGTCAGGCTGCCCATGCTGCAGCTCAGCGTGCGCATGCTGGTGGTGCACGAGGCCGAGCCGGTGCCGTCGGCATTGAGCGTGAAGGTGCACTCCAGCGCCGCATCGGTGCTGACCGTCATCGCCACGCCCTGGCCGTTGATCGCGGTGACGACCGCGGCCGAGGTGAAGGGCGTGGCGCCGCTGACGGTGGCCGCGGTGGGCGTGACCTTGTCGGGGAAGTAGCCCAAGCCGGGATGGCGGGTCTTCTGCAGGATGGTCTGCGTGGTGGTGTCGACCTTGCGCGTGCCGCCGGTCATGGCCCAGCGGAAGGCGTCGAGCGTCTGGGTCGAGGCCCAGTTCAGCCAGTTGCCGCTCCACAGCGGCAGCAGCGCGGTCGAGACGCAGGTGCGGGTGGCCGTCAGGCTGTAGGGGGCGAAGTGGCTGTCGGTCGGCGTCGTCGCGTTGTGCATGTAGCGGTAGCACTTGTCCGGATCGAAGTAGCCGATGTAGCTGGTGGCGCTGCTGTAGGCGCTGGTGTTGAGGTAGGCCGGCGTGCTGGCGGTCGGGAATTCGACCGACAGCGCCAGCAGCAGGTTGCCCGGCACGCTGGTTGCGGAGAACAGCGGTGCGTCGGCCAGATCGATGGCACGCGCCGGGGCAGGGGCCAGCGCGAGCAGGGCCAGCATCTGCAGCGGCGCGAGCAGGGCCGGCGCGATGCGGCGCCACCAGCGCGGGGATCGTTCGGCGGACATCATGGGGCGGCTCCGGAAAGGTCGTGCAGGCTCGGCGGGGTCATCGTGTCAGGGTGGTCTGGAAGAAGGCCTGGGTGCCGCGCGGGCCGGTGGCGCGCACGCTCACCCGCAGCACCGGCCGCACCTCGGACTTGACCAGGCGGTAGCGGTCGTCGGCGGCGCTGTCGAGCAGGCTGCTGTCGATCGCGCAGGCGGTGGCCAGCACCTCGCCTTCGGCCAGGCAGAGCCGGTCGATGACCCAGCGCACCGTCACGCCGCTGGCGCTGTCGACCAGATCGGCGCCGGTCATGCCGGCCGCGGCGAAGGCCGCGTCGCTCAGCAGCAGCGTCGGAATGCCCTGGGCATTGCTGGCCAGGCGGCGGGCGGAGTAGTTGGCCGAGCCCAGCGAACTCTGCCGGGCCGCCTCGGTCGACAGCGCGCCGCTGGCCAGCAGCAGCCGCGCCTGCGCGAAGCCGCGCTCGGCCTGGTTGATCAGGTCGCGGCGCTGGCCGTACTGACCGGCCTGCAGCAGCCCGACATCCAGCGCGCGGATCAGCGACAGCGCGCCCGCCAGCATGACCGCCAGCGCGATCAGCGTGAACAGCAGCGCCAGGCCCCGCATGCGGCGGCCGGGAAGACGGGGGCGGGCCTTCATTGCAGCATCAGCAGGTTGCGCATCGGCACGGTGATCTCCAGCGTGCGGTAGCGGAAGAGCCGCTCGGCCTTCGTCAGCGAGAGCGTCTGGCGCAGGCTACTGCCCAGATCGGCGAACAGGGTCAGCGTGGCGTCGGTGGGCGGCTTGTTCTCGTCGGCATCCGGGTCGGGTCGGGCCGAGCGCATCACCAGGCCGACGCGCATCGCCACGATGGTGCGAAGCCGTGCGTTGGCGGCAGCCGAGCCGTCCATCAGCGCGGCGATGGCGTAGTCGCCGCCGGCGGTGGTCCAGCGGTCGAGCACCCGGTCGCCATCGGTGTCGATGCCGTAGCGGGCATGCAGCGCGAACACGCCGTCGGCCAGGGCCTGCAGCGCCGGCGTGCTGGTCTGCAGCAGGTCGTAGGTGGCCAGCAGCCCGCCGTCGCCGACGCCGACGAGCTGCATCAGCGGCGGGTTGCCGTTGCCGACATGGCCGATCGCATGCGCGGTCGCCGAGACCGAGAAGCCGGTCAGCGCCGCGCTGTCGACGGTGGCGGCGTAGTAGGTGCCGGCCAGCGGCACGCTGCCGCGCCCGGCGCTGGCGTCGAAGCTGGCGGAGACCTCGCTGATCAGGCAGGGCGCGGTGCCGGTGGCTGCAGGCTGGCGGTCGCCGATCAGCAGCAGCGCGCCGCCGCTCAGGCCCACGGTGCTGTCGAGGTTCAGGGTGGTGGCGCTGGCATCGCCGGCGAAGCCCATCGGCATCTCGGACTGCCCGCTCTGGCCGCTCATCAGGATCAGCACATCGGAGGCGCGCCCGCTGAGATCGGGCGTGGTCTGGCCGGCGGCGATCAGCGCCGGCGCGAGCCGGAACACCCCGCTGCTGCCGGTGCTGACCGCGGCGAAGGGCGCCGGCAGCGGCGAGCCCGCCGGCCGCGGCAGGATCTGGGTGCCCGATCGCACCGCATGCAGCCGGCAGCCGAACAGGTGCGAGGCCGACTGCGCATAGCCCGAGCCGGCGCTGCGCAGCATCCGGTCGAGCTGCGACATCGCATGCGCGCCGACCTGCAGGGTGTCGCCGCCGTCGAGCGTGCGCCGACGGCTGGTCTCGCCGGCGCCCAGCACGCCCACCACCGCCAGCGTGATGAAGGCGCCGATCAGCAGCGCGACCAGCAGTTCGACCAGCGTCAGGCCGGCCTGATGCCCGCGCCGAGGCCGCTGTCCCGGACGTGATGTTCCTGCACTCATGGCAGCACCACCCGGGTCTGGTACTGGTGGCTGGCCAGCGCCGCATCGCGCGAGGGCGGACGCCAGCGCACGGTGATGGTGACGCCGCCGCCGCTGTCGGGCGTGCCTACCGTGCCGATCGCATTGGGCAGGCCGTGGGTGGCCGTGTCCTGCACCTGGGCCTGCCAGGTGGCGATCACGCTGGCCGGCAGGCTGACGCTGCCGCGCAGCCACATCTCGCTGCCGAGGCGCTCGGCCAGCAGCGCCGCGCGCAGCCGGTCCTCGGCATCGACCGCATGCTGCAGCGCCCGGCCATGCAGCGCGGCCAGCCCGAGCACGCCGATCGACAGCACCAGCAGCGCCACCAGCACTTCGATCAGCGAGACGCCCCGGGCCGGGCGGCGGCGTTCCGCGCCGGGGCGAGGGGAATGCATCGCGGAAGACATCGTCCTGCTCCTTCCGGCCGGCTCAGCAGCCGTCGGTCTGGCCGGCCGCCAGGGAGCGCGCCGGGTCGCAGACGCGCACCCGCCCGCCGGCGAAGACATGCACCTCGAGCGGTCGATCGGCGCCGGCGGCGCTGGCGCGATAGACGATCGGGCGGGTCAGCGTGGTCGGCGCGCTGCAGTTCGCGCCCAGCCCGGTGCTGCTGCTGCTGACCGGCCGGCCGATCATGTTGAAGCACAGCAGCGCCGGACCGCTCAGCGTGACCTGCTCCTGCCGGGCCTTCGAGCTGCCCAGGATGAAGAGCGTGCTGTCGCCGGTCGCCTCGCCGGCCAGGCGGGGCAGGGCCTGAGCGAACCAGGCGCTGCCGTTCGCGCCGGGCGCGGAGCCGAGGTCGGGTGCGCTGGTGGTCAGCGCGAACACCGTCAGCCGGTGGCGTCGCAGCGCCTCGGCCTGGGTCAGGCGCAGATCGTTGCCGATCCGCTCGGCCACGCCCCGCACCCGTGCATTGGCCGCCCAGGTGGCCAGCGGCGGGGTGGCGGCCAGCAGCAGCAGCGCGAGCACGCCCAGCGTCACCAGCAGCTCCACCAGCGTGAAGCCGCCGGGCCGGGCGGGCCCGCGCCGATGCACGGAGGGCTCAGGCTTCAGCATGTTCTCCCGGCGCGCAGGATCCAGCAGCCCGCCGGGGCGGTGCCCCAGTCGGCGGGCAGCGCGGTGCTGCGCTCGCGGCCGTTCTGGTCGAGGGTGTAGGCAAAGCCGGCGGTCGGGCCGCTGCCGGTGGCGGTGAGGGTGTAGCTCGAGGCGCTGGGCGCGCTGGCGCAGACCACCGTGAAGCTGGCGACCGTGCGGCTCTCGGTGCAGGGGCCGCCGGCGTAGCTGCCGTTGCTGAGGAAATGCTGCTCCATCGCCGCACGCACCTCGGACAGCGCCCGGGTGGCCTGGGCCACCTCGCCGCGCTGCACATGGCGGCGGTAGCTCGGGTAGGCGAAGGCCGCGAGGATGCCGATCACGGTGATGACGATCATCAGCTCCACCAGGGTGAAGCCGCGCGGCACCCCCTCGGGCGCATCGGGACGGGAAGGAACAGGGCTCACGATCACGGCTCTCCGGGCAGGCTGCGAGCGCGGGGCTCGTCCCGGGTTTACGGCCGTCCGGGCCCCGAACTTGAGCGGAAGAAAACGCCTGCGTGCCGCGCTTATCCCGGCGGTGCCCGCCCGGCGTGGCGCTTAGCCTCGGGCCGTTTTCTCGTCTCATCGTCCCGCCTTCACTTTTCGTCTGCCTTCAGCGGAGCCTCCTGGATGAACCCGAAGCCCCCCCGCGGGCGCTGGCTGCATGGCTGGCGCTGGCTCGCGCTGGCCGTCGCGGCCCAGCCCTGGGTGCTGTCCGCACAGCCCGCGCCCTCTGGCGCGCGGGTGCTGTCGAGCGGTGGCGATGGCGCCGGGGCCTCGGTCGCGCTGGGCGGGTCGATGGGCGAGCAGGTGGTGCTGATCATCGACGGCCGCACCCGGGTGGTCCGGGTGGGCGAGGCGGTCGACGGCATGGTGGTGCGCCGCGCGCCCGGCGGTGCGCTGCTGCTCGAGACCGGCCCGGGCCGGGCGCCGCAGCGGCTGGGCAGCACGCCGGTGCGGGTCGGCTCGCCCGCGCGCGGCATGCCGATGCCGGAGCGGCTGGTGCTGCAGGCCGGCGGCGACCGGCTCTACCGCGGCGAGGGCGAGATCAACGGCCGCGCGATCAGCGGCGTGGTCGACACCGGCGCGAGCGTGATGGTGGTGCCGGCGGCGCAGGCGCGCCGGCTCGGCCTGCCGGAGCAGGGCGGCCGCGAGGTCGACGTGCAGACCGCTGCCGGACGCAGTGTCGGGCGGCGGGTGAGGATCGACCGCGTGCGGCTCGGGCCGCTGGAGGCGCGCGATGTCGACGCGGTCGTCATCGATGTCGATCTGCCCTATGTGCTGTACGGCAACAGCTTCCTGCAGGACTTTCACCTGCAGTGGGGACAGGGGCGGCTGACGCTGTCGGTGGCGCCGCCGCCGTGAGAGCGGGCCTGAGGCCGCTCAGCTGCCGATGCGCCCGCCGTCGTTCTTCGTGATGACGATGGTGGCCGAGCGCGGGCGCTGGCCGGCGCCGTAGCCGGCGTTCGACGGCCACTGGCTGGTGTACTTCGTCGGGTCGGCGACATCGGCCATCTTCGTGCCTTCGCCCGGGTGCTGGATGTTGATGAACATCGTCTTGCCGTCCGGCGTCTCGGCCAGGCCGGTGATCTCGCAGTCCTTCGGGCCGACCAGGAAGCGCTTGAGCGTGTCGGCGGTCGGGGCCTTGCCGATGAAGGTGTCGACGCTCAGCGCGCTGCTGTGCGGCAGCGTCTTCTTCGCGCCGTCGCCGACCGTGCCGGGAATGCCGGCCAGCATCATGCAGTTGGTCACGTCGGTGTAGGCGCCGTCGTCGGTCTGGATCCAGCAGATGCCGGTGGACTTGCTGAACACCAGGCCGTCCGGGCTGGAGAAGTCCTGGTCGGCGGTCAGGCTGGAGAGGTTGACCAGGCCGGTGTCGGCATCGGCCTGCGCGCCGAACAGGTAGATGTCCCAGGTGAAGGTGGTGGCGGCGGCGCTGCCGGCGGCTTCCTTCACGCGCAGGATGTGGCCGTTGGGGTTGCCCTGCTGCGCCGTCGTGCCCTTCATGTCGGTGTAGGCGCGCGGGTTGGCGCTGTCGGGCTGCAGCTGGGTGGCGCTGCCGGTGGTCGGGGCGACGCGGCGGTTGCTGTTGTTGGTCAGCGTGAAGTAGATCTCGCCGCTGGTCGGGTGGGTGGCGCACCACTCCGGGCGGTCCATCTTCGTGGCGCCGACCGCATCGGCGGCCAGGCGGCAGTTGACGCGGATGTCGGCCTCGTCGGCGAAGGCGTAGGCGGTGTAGGTGCTCGGGATCGCGGCCTTGTTCAGCTCGATCCACTGGCCGGTGCCGTCGGCGGCGAACTTGGCGACGTAGAGCTTGCCGCTGTCGAGGTACTTGGCGCCGGTGGCCAGGCGGTCGCTCGGGTTGGCGTCGGCGGCGGACCAGGCGGTGTCGGAGACGAACTTGTAGATGTATTCGTTGCGCGCGTCGTCGCCCATGTAGACGGCCAGCTTCTCGCCGGCCTTCGGCAGCGAGAACGCGGCGCTTTCATGCGCGAAGCGGCCCAGGCCGGTGCGCTTGACCATGCGGCTGGTCGGCTTGTAGGGGTCCATCTCGACGATGTAGCCCATGCCGTTCATCTCGTTGCGGTAGTCGTCGGTGCCGTCGGTCGAGGTGCCGGTCTTGGCATTGATCCAGCGGGCGTAGATGTCGGCGGTGCCGGCCGATTCCCAGCCGTGGCGCGAGGCGGCGCCTTCGGCGCGGCCGTAGCGCTTGAGCGCGACGACCGACTTGTCGTTGCCGCGGGCCAGGTCGTCGCCGGCCGGGCGGGTGAAGTAGCCGAACCAGTTCTCCTCGCCGGTCAGGAAGCTGCCCCACGGCGTCTTGCCGGTGCCGCAGTTGTTCAGCGTGCCGCGGGTGCGGGTGCCGTCGATCGAGTACTTGGTCTTCAGCAGCGCGTGGCCCTTGGCCGGGCCGCTGATGTCGACTTCGGTCAGCGCGGTGACGCGGCGGTTGAAGGCCGAGTTCTGGACATAGGCCCAGGTGCTGCCGGTCTTCTTCATCTCGACGACCGAGACGCCGTGGATGGCGGTTTCCTTGTCCACTTCGGTGGCCGGGCGGGGCAGGGTGGCGGTGCCGCCGTCGGCGTGCAGGAAGAACGACGACCGGGTCTCATCGGTCGTGGCTTCGTGGTTGATGGCGAGCAGGCCACGGTCCGAGGCGGTGGTCGAGGCCGAGCCATCGCTGCCCAGGCTGAACCACTCCATGCCGTCGTGGTGGTCGCCGGCGCGGTTGCCGTAGTCGGTGTCGGTGCCGTCGTTCTTGTAGGCGGCGGTCGTGGCGGTCAGCGGATCGCCCAGCGCGTAGACGACGGTGGCGGTGTAGCCGGCGGCCAGCGTCACCTTGTCTTCCAGGCTCTTGGGCACGGCGGTGAAGCCGAGCTTCGACAGGGCGCCGGCGTCCGGCGTGGTCGGGGCCGGGGTGTCGTCGTCGCCGCCGCCGCAGCCGGCCAGCGCGACGCTGCCGAACAGGGCGGTGGCCGCGGTGCCGACGCTGCCGCGCAGCAGGCCGCGGCGGCTCAGACGCGCATCGAGCACCGTGGCGAAATGCGGGTTGTCGCTGGTGTTGCTGTCCTCTTCGGCGCGGGCGGCGAGGTGGCTGAGATCGACGGGCTTGTTCATGGCGGAGGGTTGCTGTCGGGTGAAGAGAGGTAACGGACGGCGCGATGGTGTGCGGCTTGCGTGAAAAATCCGTGACGGATTCACGACGGCTGAGTGACTGATCTCGGCGTGAACACCGTGGCTTCACCCGCGACAATCACCCTTTGTCCCTTGTGCTCCCTGTGTGCTCCCTGCCGACCGAGTCCGCCATGAACCTCGCCTTGTTGACCTCTCCTGACCTGCGCCGTCTGCTGCCCGTGACCGCGCTCGCTCTGCTGCCGCTGACGCTGGCCGGCTGCGGCGTGGTGGCGGTGGCCGGCTCGGTGGCGGGCGCGGCGATCACCGTCGGCAGCGCGGCGGTGTCGGTCGGCGCCACCGTGGTCACCACCGGCGTCAAGGTGACCGGCAAGGCGATCGGCAAGACCATCGACGCGGTCAGCGGCGAGCCGGCTGCCGCCGCGGCCGAGGGGGGCGGCATCGTCGTGGCGCCGCTGCCGGGCGAGCCCGGCGCCAGCGTGCCGGCGCGCTGAGTCTGGCGTGGCGGGCGTCAGTCGTCGATCGGCGTGAGCTTGGCCACCGACAGCGCCAGCCACTTGGTGCCGTGACGGCCGAAGCTGACCTGGGCGCGCGCGTCGGCGCCGCTGCCCTCCAGCGCCAGCACCACGCCCTCGCCGAACTTGTTGTGGAACACGCGCAGGCCCTTGCGCAGGCCCTGGCCGCTGGGGTCGGGCTCGCGCTTCGGCGGCAGCGGGGCGGGCGCGGGCGTCGGGGCCGCGCTGCGGGCGAAGCCCGATGAGCCGCCGCCATGGCTGCCGCCGTAGCTGCTGCCCCGGCCGGACCCGCCCCCGAAGCCTGAGCCGAACCCGCCGCCAAATCCACCCGAGAAGCCGCCTTCCTTCGGCGTCAGCCATTTCAGCGCGCCCTCAGGCAGCTCGGCCAGGAAGCGGCTGCGCGCGTGGTAGCGGGTCTGGCCGTGCAGCATGCGTGTCTGGCTGAAGCTCAGGTACAGGCGCTGGCGCGCGCGGGTGATGGCCACATACATCAGCCGGCGCTCTTCCTCCAGCCCGTCGGGCTCGGCGGCGGCGTTCTCATGGGGAAACAGGCTCTCCTCCAGCCCGGTGATGAAGACCGCGTCGAACTCCAGCCCCTTGGCTGCGTGCACCGTCATCATCTGGATCGCGTCCTGGCCGGCCTGGGCCTGGTTGTCGCCGGCCTCCAGCGCGGCGTGGGTCAGGAAGGCGGCCAGCGGCGAGATGATCTCGCCGGTGTCGGCATCCGGCAGCAGGCCGGCGGTCTCGTCGACCGGCAGCGCCACCACCTCGCGGCCGAAGCCCTCGACCGTCACGAAGGATTCGGCGGCGTTGACCAGTTCCTCCAGGTTCTCCACCCGGTCCTGGCCTTCGCGCTCGGCGCGGTAGAAGTCGATCAGGCCGCTGGTGTCGAGCACATGCTCGATGATCTCGCGCAGCGTGCGCCCGCGGGTGTCCTCGCGCAGGCCGGCGACCAGGCGCACGAAGTTCGCCATCTTCGTGCCCGCCGCGCCGCCCAGCGCCCCGACCGACTGGTGCAGGCTGCGCCCGGTGGCGCGCGCGATGTCCTGCAGCTGCTCGACCGAGCGCGCGCCGATGCCGCGCGCGGGGAAGTTCACCACCCGCAGGAAGCTGGTGTCGTCGTCCGGGTTCTCGATCAGGCGCAGATAGGCCAGCGCGTGCTTGATCTCGGCGCGCTCGAAGAAGCGCAGCCCGCCGTGGACGCGGTAGGGCACGCCGGCGTTGAACAGCGCCGTCTCGATGACGCGCGACTGCGCGTTGCTGCGGTAGAGGATGGCGATCTCGGCGCGCGCGGTGCCGGCGCGGTGCAGCTGCTCGGCCTGCTCGAGCACCCACTGCGCCTCGGCGAAGTCGCTGGGCGACTCGTGCACCCGCACCGGCTCGCCCGGGCCCGCCTCGGTGCGCAGGTTCTTGCCCAGCCGGCCGGTGTTGTGCTCGATCAGCGCATTGGCCGAATCCAGGATGTTGCCGAAGGAGCGGTAGTTGCGCTCGAGCTTGATCCGATGGCGCACCCGGTACTCGCGCTCGAAGTCGGCCATGTTGCCCACGCGCGCGCCCCGGAAGGCGTAGATGCTCTGGTCGTCGTCGCCGACGGCGAAGAGGGCGCCGGTGGCCGCCTCGCCCAGCGCGTCGCGCTCGCCCGGCTGCGCCGCGAACATCTTCAGCCAGGCGTACTGCAGCCGGTTGGTGTCCTGGAACTCGTCGACCAGGATGTGGCGGAAGCGCGCGCGGTAGTGCGCGCGCAGGTGCGGGTCGTCGCGCAGCAGCTCGAAGCTGCGCAGCATCAGCTCGGCGAAGTCGACCACGCCCTCGCGCTGGCACTGGTCCTCGTAGGCCTGGTAGATCTCGGCGAGCTTCTGCGTCTGGGCGTCGCGCACCTCGATGTCCTTCGGGCGCAGGCCGTCCTCCTTGGCGCCGGCGATGAACCAGGCGACCTGCTTGGGCACGAAGCGCTCCTCGTCGAGCTGCATCGCGCGGATCACCCGCTTGACGGCGCTCACCGCGTCGCCCGCGTCGAGGATCTGGAAGGTCTGCGGCAGATTCGCCTGCTTCCAGTGCGCGCGCAGGAAGCGGTTGCACAGGCCGTGGAAGGTGCCGATCCACATGCCGCGCACGTTGAAGGGCAGCATCGCCGACAGGCGCGTGAGCATCTCCTTGGCGGCCTTGTTCGTGAAGGTCACCGCCATCAGGCCGCCGGGCGAGACCTGGCCGGTCTGCAGCAGCCAGGCGATGCGGGTGGTCAGCACCCGGGTCTTGCCGGAGCCGGCGCCGGCCAGGATCAGCGCGGGCTCGGCTGGCAGCGTCACCGCGGCGAGCTGTTCCGGGTTGAGGTTCGCCAGCAGGCGGGATTCGGGCGGCAGCGTGGCCGGGACGGGCGAGGACGACGGAAGCATCGCGGAATTCTACGGGGAGCCCCCAGGCCGCCGGCACCGTGCGCCGCCCGAGCTGAACGAGGGCGAAGAACGCCGGCGTTCCCGGTCGCGCGGCCCCGGATTCCCGTGTGGCCGCGCGACCCGGCCGGGGGGATGGCGGGTGGGCTGAGGGCTGAGAGCATGCCTGCCATCGGCCGATCCGTGCGATCGGTCACGAACAACCGCCTGAGCCGCCCGAGCCTTTTCGCCCATGAACACCTCCGACCTGCGCCGCCTGCTGCTGTTCACGCTGCTGGGCAGCCTCATGATGCTGCTGATGACCGTGCTGCATCTGGATCTGCCGACGCCGGACCTGCCGGTGCCGCTGGAGGGTGCGGCCCTGCCGGAGCAGGCCCGCACCGAGCGTCTGCAGGCCGAGGGCCGGGCGCTGTGGCAGGGCGACTGGGCGATGCAGGCCCGGCTGCCCGGTGCGGCCCGCGGCCTCGACGGTCAGGCCTCGCGCTGCGTGCGCTGCCATGGCGGCACCGCGCTGCCGCGCGCCCTGCTGACCCGTGTCGACAGCCAGGCCGGCCTGTGCCGGCTGCTGCGCGAGGGGGCTCGCGCCGACGGCAGCCGCATCGCGCCCGCCATGCCGCGCTATGACGCGACCGAATCCGACTGCGCCGCCCTGTGGATGCATCTGGCCGCGCCGATGCGCTGACGAATATCTCGACAACAGGATTTCGGGAATTTCACGATACCTAGGTACGGTTCATTCCAAAGTGGGAGTGGTCGTATATCCGATGCCGATGTAACAGGTTTTATGCGGCTGGGTACCGTGCTTGTGCCTGTTGCTGGTTGTCGAATCAGGTTGCATGAAAGCGTGATTTCTTAGCAGAATCGGGCCTCAAGTTCGCGGCCGACATGCCGCGTGCGGGTGAAGACGCTAGCCTTCGCGCCATGCCGCTCCTGTGGAGCCCCGGCGCAATGACTGGCTCGCGGACTGAGATACCCCTTGAAAGGAATCTCGGGCTTTCTCTGTGCGTCAAGGGTTTTCACCTGTTCCTGCCCGATGCGTTGTCGGGACGGTCTGCAGGGCGGATCCGGATCAGAAGAAACAGAAATCAAGGCTGACCTCATGCTGGCGACTTTCTGCGGCTGGCGCCGCTCTTTCCTGCGACTCCTGTCGGGTGGCGCACTGCTGCTGGCCGCGCTGCTGCTGGCTTCGCTGCCCGTGCGGGCGGCGGCCTTCGAGTGGAACTGGGCCACCTCCACCTGCGAGGGCTCGACCGACGGCTGCCTCACCAACGGCACCCGGCGCTTTCCCGGCATCGGCTCGGGCTCGAACATGCGCGACATCCTGTTCACCCGGGTGTCGGCGGAGGGCAGCGCCACGCCGGACACGCCGCGCAGCGGCTTCGGCAGCAATTCCACCGGGCCGCAGGACCATCTCGGCGGCGAAGTGCGAGGCGACATGACGGCCGGCGCGGTGTCGCAGGTGCGCTACCGCCTGACCTTCGTCGCGCCCGGCACCAGCACGCCGCTGGCGCTGCCGGTGCCGGTCTACATGACCAGCCTGGACACTGACGGGTTCAACTACCACGCCACCGGCGGCTTCCGCGAGCGCATCGAGTTCCACGGCACGCCGGCAGCCCTGCTGCCTGGCTCACAGCTCGAGCCCAGCACCAGCCTGGGCGGCGGGCAGGCCTTCCGCCCGGTGGTCTGCACCAACGGCACCGAGGCGGGCTGCACCGCCTTCGGCGCCGGCGGCTATGCCTTCTATCCCGGCTTCAACAACACCATGGCGGTGCAGGTGTCGGCGATCTATCCGGCCGGCCAGACTTCGCTGGAGTTCAGCTTCGGCATCGAGGTGTCGGCGGCCGGCCCGGGCAACTTCATCGAGTCGCGCCAGTTCGGCATCCAGGTCGGCATTCCCGATCCGGATGTGCAGCCGGTCTTCTCGAACCTGCCCACCGTCATCCGCCCGGGCCAGACCTATACCGGCCTGACGCTGACTTGCTCCAATCCGGGGGCCACGGCATCGGCCCTGGCCACCGGCTGTGCGCCGACGGTCTCGACCGGCAGCATCAGCGCGCTGAGCTGCAGCCCGGCGGTGCCGGCCACGGTGGCGCCGGACGGTGCGATCACCTGCACCTTCAGCTACACCGCACCCGGCACGCAGGGTGGCACCGACGAGGCGGCCACCCAGGTCGTCTTCACCGGCACCACCGGCTCGGTCAGCGACATCAACAAGACCAACGATGTCACCACCGCCAGCGCGCCGCTGATCGACGCGCTCGACGAGAGCCTGACGACACCGGTCGGCAGTGCTGCCTCGCTGCAGGTGCTGAGCAACGACGCCCGGGGCAGTGGCGCGGCCACCCTGGCCACCGTCTCGCTGGCCGCGGTCAGCCCGCCCACCGCAGGCTCCAGCTTCGATCCGTCGACCGGCCTGTTCAGCGTGCCGGCCGGCGCCGCGCCGGGCGTCTACAGCGTCACCTACCAGGTCTGTGCCCATCCGGCGGTGGTGCCGGCGGTCTGCGACACCGCGGTCGCCACCATCACGGTGGCCGCAGCCGATCTGTCACCGGTCTTCACCGGCCTGCCGACGGTGCTCGGTCCCGGCCAGACCTATACCGGCCTGACGCTGACCTGCACCAATGCCGCCAGCGCGACCACCGCGCAGGCGCCGGTCTGCCTGCCCTCGGCCTCGGCCGGCAGCGTCGGCAACATCGTCTGCAGCCCGGCAGGCGCGACGACGCTGGCCGCCGGTGCCGCCATCCGCTGCACCTTCGACTACACCGCGCCCTTCACCCAGGGCGGCAGCGACGATGTGGCCACGCCGGTCACCTTCACCGGCACCACCGGCGCCACCAATGACGGCAACGCCAGCAACAACACCACCACCGCGGACGCGGTGATGATCGACGCGGTCGACGATGCGGTCGCGCGCACGCCGGGCCAGCCCGGCCAGACCAGCCCGGTCGGCGGCAACGACCAGTGGCCGACGGGCAGCAGCTTTTCCCGCATCGGCGGCAGCTGCACCAATGCCTCGGTCTCGGCCGATGGCACCGCCACCTTCGATGTGCCGGCCAGCGGCAGCTGCACCGTGCTCTACCGGGTCTGCGCGCCGGCGCCGAACGCGACGTCCTGCGACACCGCCACGCTGACGGTCACGCCGTCGACCACTTCCGCCGACCTGTCGGTCGCGATCATCGGCGTGCCGCCGACCGCCGCACCGGGCACTGTCGTCACCGGCACGCTGACCTGCACCAATGCCGGCCCGGATGCCGCGCTGCAGGCCACCTGTGCCGGCGGCGCCGGCACCAGCACCTCGAACTGCCGGGTCGGCGGCGCGGCGGTCACGCTGCCGCTGGCCAGCCTGGCCGCGGGTCAGGCGATCGTCTGCGACATCAGTGCCACCACGCCGGCCAGCGGCCGGCTGACCGTGCCGGCCACCACCGGCGCGTCCAACGACACCAACGCCAGCAACAACAGCACCTCGGTCGAGGTGGTGGTGCTGGTCGGCCCGGACCTGCGGCTGGCCAAGTCGCATGAGCCGGCGCTGTTCATCGGCGGCCAGACCGGCCGCTACCTGCTGGTGGTGCGCAACGAGGGCGATGCGCCGACCAGCGCCGCCTACAGCGTCGAGGATCCGCTGCCGGCCGGCATGACGGTCGCCGCGCTGCCCGGCGGCAGCGGCTGGGACTGCAGTGCCACCGTCGTCGGCTCCAGCCGCCTGAGCTGCAGCCGTGCCGAGGTGCTGGCGGTCGGCCAGAGCGCGCCGGCGATCACGCTGGTGGTGAACGTGGCGGCCGCGGCCTGCGCCTCGCCCGATGCCAACGGCCAGTGCACCACCGTCAACACCGCCACCGTCTCCGGCGGCGGCGAGCACGCCTCGCGCCAGTCCGACAACCAGGGCAGCGATGCCACGCCGGTGCGCCTGGCCGGCTCGGTCAGCGGCCGGGTCTGGATCGATGCCGACCATGACCGTCGCCAGGGCAGCAGCGAGCGCGGCGCCAGCGGCGTGACCGTCGAGGTGATCAACGCGGCCGGCACGCTGGTCGGCAGCGCGCTCACCGATGCGCAGGGCGACTACATCGTGCGCGACATTCCGGTCGGCAGCTACACGATCCGCTTCCGCGACGCGGGCAGCGGCGCCTACTACGGCCGGCCGGTCTCGAACGATCCGGCCGGTGGCAACGACCCGACGGCCGACGGCACCACCGGCGTCGTGGCGGCCGGCGTGCTGCAGGGCGTCAGCGTGCCGCTGGGCGCGACCCGCATCAACCAGAGCCTGCCGCTGGATCCGTCCGGCGTGGTCTACGACAGCGCCAGCCGCGCCGCGCTCGGCGGCGCCACGGTCGCGCTGCTCGATGCGGGCGGCGCGCTGGTGCCCTCCAGCTGCGTGGTCGGCGGCATCAACCGCCTGACCACCGTCGCCAGCGGCGCGCTGGCCGGCGCCTACAGCTTCCTGCTGCTCAGTCCGGCACCCGAAGGCTGTCCGGGCGCGGGCAGCTACCAGCTGCAGGTCACGCCGCCGGCCGGCTACCTGGCCAGCACCAGCATCCCGGCGCAGGCCGGCGTGCTGGTGCCGCCTGCCGGCTGCGTCGGCGGGGTCGGCGCCGGCGTGTGTGCGGTGCAGTCGCAGGCGCTGCCGCCCTCGGGCAGCGAGTCGACCGCCTACTATCTGTCGATCCGGCTGGATCCGGCCAGCGGTCCGGACGTGATCAACAACCACATTCCCCTGGATCCCTCGAGCAGCGGCACGCTGCTGGTGGTCAAGACCGGCGACCGCACGCAGGCGGAGATCGGCGACTCGGTGCGCTACAGCATCGCGGTTCGCCGCACCGACAGCGGCGGCGCGACGCTGCCGGCGGTCGAGATCATCGACACGTTGCCGGCGGGCTTCCGCTACATCGCTGGCACCGCGATGGTGGGCGGCGTGAAGATCGCCGATCCGAGCGGTGCGTCGGGCCCGGTGCTGCGCTTCCGGATCGGCGCGCTGGCGGCCGGCGCCAGCAGCACGCTGAGCTACCGGGTGCGCATCGGCGTGGGCGCGCAGCAGGGCACGGGCATCAACCGGGCCCAGGCCACCGGCACGCCGGGCGCGGTCTGCGGCAGCAGCGCCGATGCGCTGTGCTCCAACATCAGCCAGTTCCGGGTGACGGTCACCGGCGGCGTGTTCGGCGCGGAGGCCTGCGTGGTCGGGCGTGTCTTCGTCGACTGCAACCATGACCATGTGCAGGGGCCTGAGGAGCCGGGCATTCCGGGCGTGCGCTTCTACCTGAACGACGGCACCTCGCTGATCAGCGATGTCGAGGGCAAGTACAGCGTCTGCGGCCTGGCGCCGCGCACCACCGTCATGGTGGTCGACGGCTCGACGCTGCCGCGCGGCAGCCGGCTCACCACCAGCTCGAACCGCAATGCGGGCGACGCCTTCAGCCTTTTCCTCGACCTGAAGAACGGCGAGCTGCACCGCGCCGACTTCATCGAGGGCAGCTGCTCCAACACCGTGCTCGAGCAGGTCAAGGCCCGCCGCGCGCGCGGCGAGACGCAGACGCTCGAGACCGAGAAGAAGGGCGGCCGGGTGCTGAAGTTCGATGGCAAGCCGGTCACCGCGCCGGCCCAGGCCACCGACAGCGCCCGCCAGCGCGGCCGCGCCGCCGGCCAGGGCGAGGCCGGTGCGGTCAAGCCGCGTCAGGCGGTCGGCACCGCCGGCGCCGCCGGCGCCCGCACCGAGACCCGCGAGACGCTGCGCGAGCCGGTCTCGGTCAATCCGGCGTCCTCCGGCGCCACCGTGCCGTCGGCCGAGGAGGACGTGCGATGAGCCGCCTGCTGCCCGCCGACCGAACGAACCGATCTGTCACGACTGCCACGATGCTTCCGAACCTGTCGTCGCCCGCGCTGCTGCCGAAGCCGCTGCATCTTGCCGTGCGGCATGCGCTGCCCGCGCTGGCCGCCGGCCTGGCCCTGAGCGCCGGCCTGGCCCGCGCCCAGGTCGATGTCGATCCGGCGCAGCCGCTCGGCGAGGCCCCGGGCCGCTACCGCCCGCTGTTCACGCTGCCCGAGCCGGCTGGCGCGCCGCGCATCCTGCTCGACGGCCAGTACGCGGCCAATGCCCGCGTCGGCCGGCTGGCGGTCGAGGTGCATGGTGCCGGTGCGCCGGCCGACGGGGTGACGCCGGTCGAGATCGTCGTGCGGGTCTTCGACCGCGAAGGCCGGCCGCTGCGCGAGCCGGTGCTGGTCACCGTCGAGCACCGCGGCGGCGCCCGGCTGCTGCTGCCCGAGGCCCGCACCGACGAGGGCGGTGCCGACCGCCGCGACGCTGACCGCAGTGTGCCCGGCACGCAGCTGCGGGTCAGCGGCGGCGAGGCGCGCTTCAGCCTGATCGCGCCGGCCCAGCCCGAGGATGTGCTGCTGCGCCTGAGCGCCGGCGAGGCCGAGGTGGCCGGCACCATCGGCTTCGATCCCGATGTGCGCGAGATGATCGCCGCCGGCCTGATCGAGGGCGTCATCGGCCGCAGCTCGCGGCGCTACGACGGCGCGGTGTCGCCGGCGCGTGTCGACGACGGCTTCGAGACCGAGCTGCGCCACTGGAGCCGCGACTTCGACAGTGGCCGCAGCCGCGCGGCGCTGCGGGCCAGCGTCTTCCTGAAGGGCAGGATCCGCGGCGACCGGCTGCTGACGCTGGCCTACGACTCCGACAAGGACACCCGCGCCCGGCTGCTGCGCGACATCCGCCCCGAGGCCTGGTATCCGGTCTACGGCGACGCCAGCGTCAAGGGCTTCGACGCGCGCAGCGCCTCGAAGCTCTATGTGCGGGTCGACCAGGGCCGCAGCTTCGTGATGTACGGCGACTTCGCCTCCGGCGAGGGCGTGACGCCGGCCGCAGGCGGCGGCGTGGTGGCCGGCACCCGGCTGCGCCAGCTCGGCAGCTACCAGCGCACGCTCACCGGCGTGAAGCTGCACCGCGAGAGCGCGGACGGCTTCGTCAACCTCTTCGCCAGCCGCGACACGCTGCGCCATGTCACCGAGGAGATCGCCGCCAACGGCACCAGCGGTCCGTTTGCGGTCGGCGGCACGCAGGCGCTCGAGAACAGCGAGCAGGTCCAGCTGATCGTGCGCGACCGCAACAACCTGAACACCGTGCTGTCGGTGACGACGCTGGTGCGGCTGAGCGACTACAGCTTCGAGCCCTTCAGCGGCCGCATCCTGCTGACCCGCCCGATCCCGAGCCAGGATGCCGACGGCAATCCGATCCACCTGCGCATCAGCTACGAGGTCGACCAGGGCGGAGACGCCTTCTGGCTGGCCGGGGCCGATGGCCAGATCAACCTGGGCGAGCGGGCCAGCCTGGGCGGCGCGATCATCGAGGACCGCAATCCGCAGGCGCCGTTCCGGCTCGCCAGCGTGCATGCGGGCGTGAAGCTGGGTGCGGCCACCGAGCTGGTCGTCGAGGCGGCGCAGACCGAGGCGGCGCTGTCGGCGGTCGGCACCTCGCTGGTCGGCGCGCCGGTGCTGCCGGAGAGCGGCACCGCCACCGGCCGGGCCGCCCGCGTCGAGATCCAGCACCGTGGCGAGCGCCTGGAGGCGCGGCTGCGTGCGGCGCGCACCGGTGCGGCCTTTGCCAACACCGCCGCCGGCGTGCAGCCCGGCAGCGAGCAGCTGGGCGGCTCGGTGCGCTGGCAGGCCGGCGAGGACTGGGCGCTGCGCGTCGATCTGCAGCGCGACCGCGACACCGCCACCGAGGCCCGGGCCAGCGGCGCCAGCCTCGGCGCCGACTACCGCCTGAGCCCGGCGCTGACCCTCGGCGTCGGCCTGCGCCGCATCGAGGAGAGCGGCCGCCTGCGCGGCGCGCTGGCCGGGCTGGCGGCCAATCCGTCGGCGGGCAGCCATTACGCGCCGGGCTCGGACGGCGGCTTCAGCGGCGCCGGCAGCACCACGCTGCTCAATGCCAACAGCGCGCTGGCGTCCTACGGCAGCGGCGCGGCGCCGGGCACGGTGCCCGACCTGGAAACCACCACCGCCTTTGCCGGCGCGAGCTGGCGGGCCAGCGACCGCTGGACGCTCAAGGGCCTGGCCGAGGCCGCGGTCGATGGCCAGGACCGCCACCGTGTCGAGCTGGCGGCGAGCTACCAGCTGGCCGAGCGGGCGCGCCTGTATGCGCGTGCCGAGCACCAGGACGGCCTGTCCTCGCGCTATGCGCTCGACGGTGCCAGCAGCCGCGGCCAGGCGATCGCGCTGGGCATCGACGGCCGCTACATGCACGGCGGCGATGTCTTCAGCGAATACCGCCTGCGCGACGCCAGCGACGGCCGCGCCTCGCAGGTCGCCACCGGCGTGCGCAATGTCTGGCAGCTGCGCCCGGGCTGGGCGATGAGCACCGGGCTGGAGCGGCTGCGCATCCTCGACGGCACGGGCCAGAACGCCACCGCCGCGACGCTGGGCTCCGACTGGACCGACAGCGAGTGGTGGAAGCTCTCCGGCCGCCTGGAGTGGCGCCGGCTGGAGGCCAGCGGCGCGTCGACGACCACCAGCTCGGCGCTGACCGCGCAGGACAGCTGGCTGACGACGCTGACCGCGGTGCGCCGCCTCGACCGCGACTGGACCGCGCTGGCGCGCAACTACCACCTGGCGACCGACAACCACGGCGCACGGCCGAACGGCTGGCAGGACCGCTTCCAGGTCGGTCTGGCCTGGCGCCCGGTCGACCACAACCGCATCGACGTGCTGGGCAAGTACGAATACAAGGTCGAGGACAACATCAACGCCACCGAGGAGTGGCGCCGGGTGCATGTCGGCGCGGTGCAGGCCAATGTGCATCCCGCGCGGGCCTGGTGGGCCTCTGGGCGGCTGGCCGGCAAGACGGTGTCCGAGCGCTTCCCGGTCGCCGAGGGCGGGGTTCAGGACCGCTACCGCGCCTGGCTGGCGAGCGGGCGGCTGATCCATGACCTGAGCGAGCGCTGGGACCTCGGGCTGCAGCTCAGCCTGATGCGAGGCCAGGCCAGCGGCCAGAGCGGCGCGTCCTGGCAGCGCTCGGTCGGGGTGGAGGTGGGCTATCTGGTGCAGTCCAACCTGTGGCTGTCGGCCGGGTACAACGCCAGCGGCTTCCGCGACCGCGATCTCTCGAGCGACTACACCGCACGCGGTGCCTACCTGCGGCTGCGCTTCAAGTTCGACGCCGACCTGTTTGCCGGGGCCGACCCGGTCGTGAACCGCGCGCTGCCGCGCTGATCCATCATGAAGAACCTCCGCGTTTCCCTCTCCACGCTGGCGGCGGCGTCGCTGCTGACGCTCGCACCGGCGGCAGCCCGCGCCGATGCCGCCACCGACGGCCAGCTCGCCGCCGACCATGCCGCCTACCGCGCGCAGCAGCAGGCGATCGCCGACCTGAACGCCACCGGCCGCCACCCGCTGCGCAGCCATCCGCTGGCCAAGGCGCAGTGCTGGCTCGACGTCAGCTTCCACGAATACACCCGCAACGACCGTTCGGCCTTCCCGGCCGAGGCGCTGCACGAGTCGCGCCGCATCACCGGCTACCTGGCCGGCGGCGGCATGCCTGGCGCCGAGGCCGATCCGTCGCGCCAGACGCCGCGGGTCAACGGCGCGGCGCGGCTGCGCGAGGACCTGTGGACCCGGCTGGGCGCGCTGCGCGAGCACCGCGGCTGGGCCTGCGCGCAGCAGCTCGCCGCCTGCGCCGAGGTCGAGCTGGTGCATGCCGGCAACGAGCACAACCAGCTCGGCTGGCGTCATGCCCGGCCCTACATCCAGATCGCCGAGGACCAGGTCGGCGATGCGGTGCGCGCGGCCGAGCTGTGCCCGGTCGATCCGCCGCCCGCACCGCCGACCCCTCCGGCTCCGCCTGCGCCGCCGGCCCCGCCGGTGCCCCCGCCGGTGGTCAACGAGCGCATCGTGCTGAGCGCCAGCGTGCTGTTCGGCTTCGACCGCCGCGGCATCGACGACCTGCTGCCGGGCGGCCGCGCCCAGCTCGACCAGCTGGCGGTGCGCCTGGACAAGGTCTATGCGCGCATCGACCGCCTCGAGCTGATCGGCCACACCGACCGGCTCGGCGGCGAGGCCTACAACCGCCAGCTCTCGCAGGATCGCGCCGAGACGATCCGCGCCTATCTGGCCAGCCGCGGCGTTGCGGTGTCGATGATCGCCACCGGCCGCGGCAGCGAGCAGCCGCTGGTCGAGTGCAGCCAGAAGAGTCCGGCGGCGCTGCGGGCCTGCCTGCAGCCGAACCGCCGCGTCGAGCTGGACATCACCGGCGTGCCGCGCTGAGGTCATCCGGCCGCGTGCATACTGCGGTGCAGCATGACTTGGCTGCTGCCCGCGGTCTGTGCGCGATGTTCGACCTCCCGATCCTGCGCCGGCGTGTCCGGACACCGCTGCCGCTGAGCCTGGCGCTGCAGGGCGGCGGCGCACACGGCGCCTATGCCTGGGGCGTGCTCGATGCGCTGCTCGAGAGCGGCCGCTTCGTGCCGCAGGCGATCAGCGGTGCCAGCGCCGGGGCGATGAACGCGCTGGTGCTGGCCGATGGCTGGCTGCGCGACGGCCCCGACGGTGCGCGCGAGGCGCTCGACGCCTTCTGGCACCGGCTCGGCGAGCTGCTGCCCACCCACTGGTTCGTCGTCGGTGACGAGCGCCGGCCCAGCCTGCACGGCGGCGTGCGCCTGGCGATGCAGTGGAGCCGGCTGCTGTTCGCGCCGCAGCAGCTCAATCCGCTCGACCTCAATCCGCTGCGCGACCTGCTGCTCGAGCGCATCGACTTCGAGCGGCTGCGCCAGGCGGATGCGCCGCGCCTGTTCATCGCCACCACCCGGGCCGACACCGGCCGGCTGCGGCTGTTCGACAACCGCCGGCTGTCGGTGGAGGTGGCGCTGGCCTCGGCCTGCCTGCCGACGCTGCACCGCACCGTCATGATCGACGGCCTGCCGCACTGGGACGGCGGCTTCAGCGCCAATCCGCCGCTGTGGCCGCTGGTCGAGCACGGACCGGCCGAGGCCGATCTGCTGATCCTGATGCTGATGCCGCTGCGCTTCGCCGAGCTGCCCGGCGGGGCTGGCGCCATCCGCGAGCGCTCGCTCGACATCGCCTTCGGCGCGGCCTTCCAGCGCGAGGCCTGGCTGCTGGGGCGCGCCTGGCAGGATGCCCGCGCCGGCAGCGGCTGGTCCGCCGGGCCGATGGCACGTCGCTTGCGTGGACTGCGGCTGCATCTGATCGACGAGCGCCAGCAGCTGGCCGAACTGCCTGGCGAGTCCCGTCTGATCGCGCATCAGCCCTTTCTGACCCATCTGCGCGATCTGGGCCGACAGCGCGCCCAGGACTGGCTGGCGCAGCACCGTGAGGCGATCGGGCGACGTTCGACGGTCGATCTGACCGAAGCCTTCGGCTGAGGCTGCAGCCTCCCGTATCATTTCGGGCAGGCATGGGATTCGTGAAAAATACCCGCCCTAACCGGGTGGTCCCAGGGTGTGGCGCTCCGGTCGGGGCGCTGGAGAGGACGCAGGCACAAGCAATGGTCGAGGGTGTCGAGACCGGTACGGGCCGCTGGCACCAGGTGGTCCGCGAGCACATCGAGGCGAGGGCCGGCAGCCCGGACATCGCGGTGCTGTGCGATCGCTGGCGCCAGAGCCGCGATGCGCAGGGGCGAGCGCCGCTGGCGGCCTTTGCCGATGGCCTGTGGCATCGCCTGCATGGCCGGCTGATGCTGCTGCGGCGCGAGCCTGCGTCCGACCCCGCGGACGGGGCGGGCGATGACTTCGTCTATGGACACTACGGCAGCGAGATCTGCCGCCATACCGGCATCGATCGCACCGGCACGCGGTTGTCGGAGCTCGGGCCGCAGCGTGCCGCGCTGCTGGGCGCGCTGCAGACCGAGGCGCTGCAGCGCGGCCAGCCGATCTACGCGGTCCATGTCGCCGAGCGGGGTCAGCCGGTCTTCACCTGGGAGCGGCTGATCCTGCCGCTGGCGCCGTCCGATGGCGCCGAGTGGGTGCTGGTCTACTGCCGGCCGCTGCAGATGCGCCATGAGCTGTATGCCGACGTGGTCGACGCCAGCGGCGATGCGCTGCTGGCGCTGCGTCGGGTCGACACGCCCGATGCCGGCGAACCGCAGGACGAGGGCGGTGGCTGGCTGGTGCTGATGGCCAATCCGCGTCTGGCCGAGCTGTTCGAGATCGACCGCGATTCGCTGGCCGGTCGGCTGGTGCACCGGGTGCTGCCGGACTGGCGGCTGCTGCATGCCGAGGAGGAATGCCTGCAGGTGATGCGCAGCGGCCGGGTCGGCCGCATCACCCGGGTGCTGATGGCCGCTGATGGCCGGCTGCGCTACCTGCAGGTGCAGATCGCACCGATGAGCGGCGGGGTGCTGCTGAGCCTGTCCGACGAGACCGATCTGCATGAGGACCGCAACCGGCTGCGCCATCTGGCCGCCACCGATGCGCTGACCACGCTGGCCAACCGCCGCCTGTTCGACGAGCAGCTGCGCGACCAGGTCGAGCAGGCCCGCGCCAGCGGCCAGCCGCTGGTGCTGGTGATGGCCGACATCGATGCCTTCAAGGCCTACAACGACCGTTATGGGCACTCGGCCGGCGATGACTGCCTGCGCCAGTTCGCGCTGCTGTTCAAGGCGGTCTTCACCCGCCAGAGCGATCTGGCCGCGCGCTACGGCGGCGAGGAATTCGCGGTGCTGCTGCCCGGCACCGGCCTGGAGGGCGCCACCGCGCTGGTCGAGCGGCTGATCGAGCTGCTGCATCAGCGCCGGCTGCCGCATGCCGCCTCGCCGGTGGCCGGGCATGTGACGGCCAGCTTCGGCGCTGCGGCCTTCGATCCGGCGCGCGACCATGACGAGCTTAGCCTGCTGCGGCGGGCCGACAGTGCGCTCTACCAGGCCAAGCAGACCGGTCGCGACCGGCTCTGCGTGGTCAGCACCGACGGCACGCCGACACGCTGACACGCTGCCTGCAGGCGCAGATACCCCCTGAATTGGCCGTGGAACGCCGGCCTTTCACGCGATCAGGCCGTGGTACGCATCGATAGCATCGACTGGATCCCCCCAGATGCAGGAGTTCCCGTCATGCACCAGATGCGCCTTCTCTCCGCCTCCCTTGTCCTGGCCTTCGGGCTGTCTGCCTGCGGTGGCAGCGACAGCACCAGCGCGCCGGCCGTGTGCCGGTCGCCTCGGCCTCGTCCGGCGTGCTGGTCGATGACCTGATCGCCGGTGCGACCGTCTTCTGCGACGACAACAGCAATGGCGTGCTCGACGCCGGCGAGAAGTCGGCGGTGACCGACAGCGCAGGTGCCTATGTGTCAAGACCCGGGAGATTCTTTGGCCGCTTCTTGAACAAGTCGGGTGACTTGGCCCGCCAGGACTTGAGGGCATCAA
>NZ_BQWE01000061.1:0-209 GCF_023706025.1 Sphaerotilus sp. FB-3
TACAAGACAGCGGCCCGAGGCGGCGCAGTGGTGCCGGTGAAACCGGCGTACACGAGCCAGCGGTGCAGCGCCTGCGGGCACACCGCCAGGGAGAACCGGCCGACGCAAGCCCGCTTCGAGTGCGAAGCGTGCGGACATGAAGAAAACGCGGACCTGAACGCCGCGAAGAACGTACTGGCCGCGGGACACGCGGTCTGGGTCGCAAGACC
>NZ_BQWE01000062.1:0-519 GCF_023706025.1 Sphaerotilus sp. FB-3
GAACATTCCCCGAAGGACGAAGCGCCGAATCCCGAAGCGCGAGCCGACTCCTCTGGCGGCAGGTGCATGCGTCAACCAGGGCTGGGCGCTGGATTTCATGCACGACGTGCTCTACGACGGCAGGCGGTTCCGCACCCTCAACGTGATCGACGAGGCCAACCGCGAGGCTCTGGCGATCCAGGTGGCGCAGTCGCTGCCCGCCTCGATGCTCATCCGCACGATGGACCGGCTGGTCGACTGGTACGGCGCACCGAAATCCATCCGCATGGACAACGGGCCGGAGATGACCAGCCGCGAATTCGTCGCATGGGCCCAGCGCCGCGGCATCGCGCTGAACTACATCGAGCCCGGCGAGCCCAACCAGAACGCCTACGTCGAACGCTTCAACCGCACCTTCCGGACCGAAGTGCTCGACGCCTGGCTGTTCAATTCCATCGAGCAGGTCCAGGCCATCGCCGACGACTGGATGACCCAGTACAACGAATACCGACCGCATGACGCCCTGGGCGGCGTGCCGCC
>NZ_BQWE01000063.1:0-320 GCF_023706025.1 Sphaerotilus sp. FB-3
TTGCAAGCAGGGGGTCGTCGGTTCGATCCCGTCATCCTCCACCATCACTTCTGAAATCGATCAGGACAGACCTGAGCGTTGAATGCAGCGCTCAGGTCTGTCTCGAAAGAGGCTGTTGTTCTTTAAAAATTCGTAGAGTCGAATCAGCGTTGTTGGCGGAAATGCCTCAGGGGTAAAGGCCTGCAGGCAACCGTGCCGCCAATGACAATTGATTGCGTCACCAGACATCAATGATGTCCGGAAGTGATTCCGGACCGAGTTGAAAGTACGGCAAACGTAGATACTCAAACACATGACCTGGCGAAGTCAGTCAGGTCAGT
>NZ_BQWE01000064.1:0-702 GCF_023706025.1 Sphaerotilus sp. FB-3
CCAACCGCCACTACGCTCACGTCGACTGCCCGGGTCACGCCGACTACGTCAAGAACATGATCACCGGCGCCGCCCAGATGGACGGCGCGATCCTGGTCTGCTCGGCCGCTGACGGCCCGATGCCCCAGACCCGCGAGCACATCCTGCTGTCGCGTCAGGTCGGCGTGCCGTACATCATCGTCTTCCTGAACAAGGCCGACATGGTGGACGACGAAGAGCTGCTGGAACTGGTCGAGATGGAAGTGCGCGAGCTGCTCTCCAAGTACGACTTCCCCGGCGACGACACCCCGATCGTCAAGGGCTCGGCCAAGCTGGCCCTCGAAGGCGACACCGGCCCGCTGGGCGAGCAAGCCATCATGGCCCTGGCCGATGCGCTCGACACCTACATCCCGACGCCCGAGCGCGCCGTCGACGGCACCTTCCTGATGCCCGTCGAAGACGTGTTCTCGATCTCCGGCCGCGGCACCGTCGTGACCGGCCGTATCGAGCGCGGCCTGGTCAAGGTCGGCGAGGAAATCGAGATCGTCGGCATCCGCGCCACCGCCAAGACCACCTGCACCGGCGTCGAAATGTTCCGCAAGCTGCTCGACCAGGGTCAGGCTGGCGACAACGTCGGCATCCTGCTGCGCGGCACCAAGCGTGAAGACGTCGAGCGCGGCCAGGTGCTGTGCAAGCCGGGTTCGATCAAGCCGCACACCCACT
>NZ_BQWE01000065.1:0-672 GCF_023706025.1 Sphaerotilus sp. FB-3
GTAGCGGGTGAACACACGACGCCAGGCCTTGAGTCTGCGAAACAGCCGCTCAACCTCGTTGCGACGCCGATAACTCTGCTTGTCCAGCGTCCGCGGCTGCTTGCGCTGCGGGTTGGGCGGCACCACCGCAACGAAACCGAGCTGCTCGGCAAGTTCGCGCGTGGCATCCCCCTCATAGGCGCTGTCCATCAGCAGCAGCACCTCACCGGCCTCTTGCGGTCCGCCCATCGCCTCGATCAGCCGGCGCCCCTCGGGTCCGTCGGCTGCCTGCCCCGGCGTCAGACTCCACGTCACAACGTCGCAGGCACTCGCGGCAACCAGATGAAGCTTGGTGGTCCACCCGCCCCGGCTCTTGCCGATCGACTGGGGCCCGGCTTTTTTTGCGCACCTGTCCCATCCGGATGCACCTTCATGATGGTCGAATCCAGACTCACCGCCTCGATGCGTACCTGCATCAGGCGCTGCTTCTGCAAGTGCGTGAACACCGTGTCGAGCACACCGGCCTTGGCCCAGCGGTTCATGCGCGTGTAGACGCTGTGCCATGGACCGTAGTGACTGGGCAGGGCCCGCCATTTGCAGCCGTTGGCCGCCACGTACAGGATGGCGTTGACCACCTCGAAATTGTCCAGTCGCACATTGCCCCGCTGGCGTGGCAGCAGCGGGGCGATCTGA
>NZ_BQWE01000066.1:0-470 GCF_023706025.1 Sphaerotilus sp. FB-3
GGTGCCGAGAGCAGGGGGTGTATCCGCAGGAGCTGACGCAGTGGAGCGCGAGTGCGCTGGACGCGCTGGCCGAGCCGAAGGCGGCGAGCGGCGGCGCCGCCAATGGTGCGGAGCGTCGACGAGTCAAGGAACTGGAGCGAGAGCTGCGGCGCAAGGACCGGGCGCTGGCGGAGGCGGCGGCACTGCTGGTGCTGTCAAAAAAACTCTCGGCGATCTTCCAAGAGGACGCGGAAGAATGACCGCGCAGGAAGATCGCCAGAAGATGATGGGGCACATCGAGCAGGCGTGCCGCGAGGGGGCCCGGCTCAAGCCGGCGTGCGAGATGGCGGGGCTGGACGTGCGCACGCTGCAGCGCTGGCGGGCTCGAGCGGGTGCGGGTGATGGGCGCCCGGGAGCGGTTCGCCCGATGCCCGCGCATGCGCTGAGTGCGCACGAGCGAGCGCGGCTGCTGGAAGTGGCCAACGAGGCGC
>NZ_BQWE01000067.1:0-1051 GCF_023706025.1 Sphaerotilus sp. FB-3
ATGTTGGTCTGACCATTGGATCGCAGCAGGTTGAGCGCGAGATGCCGCAGCCCTGCAAAGACGCCGGGATTGCGGCGGATGCGGCAGGCATCCTCGGCCAAGGCAGTGTCAAGGACGTGATGGAGCCGGTTTTCGATGGCCCAGTGGCTGCGGATGGCCTGGGCCAGCTCTTCGGCGCCGGCCCGGCGGGTGCACAGATACAGGGCGGGCTGCTCGGCGCGGGGGACGAAGGTCTTGCGGGCGGTGTCGAAGATCTCGGTGGTGCGCGTGACCTCGACCAGGCACTGGAAGTGATCGTGCCAGGGCTCCAGGCCGCTGCCGGCGGCCAGGGGCCACACGCGCACGCGGCGCTGCTCGATGCGGTTGCGCCGGCCCAGGGTGGCGCTGTAGTGCTCGTCATGGGCAGGGCGGCGCCGGACCTGCTCGCGCAGGCGCGCCAGCAGCCGGGGCTGATTGCCCTTGAGCGGGATCAGTGCGTCGCCGCCGAGCCCGACGATCCGCTCGACCGTGTTTTTTGTAAATGCAGCGCGTCCAGCGTGTACAGGCAGTCGCTCAGCCCCAGCTCGGCGATCAGGCGCTGGGCGGCTGCGATCTCGTGATCCTTGCTGCCGTCCTCGATCAGCACATGCCCGAGCACCACCTGCTCCTGCACCGCCAGCGCGCTGAGCAACTGGGCAGCGCGCCGGTCCTCGAAGCGCGCCAGGCTGCCGCGCAGCGTCTTGCCGTCCAGCGCGATCACCGCCCGGCCCACCGGGGCGGCCGTGTGCTCGACCTGCTCGCTGGCCAGTCGGCGCAGCGCCGCCTCCAGCTCTGCGGCATCGAGCCCCTGCAGGATCTTGCGCAGCCCCGTGTAGGCCGGTGCGCGCTTCCACCGGCTGCCGAATGCCTCGTTGAGAGACTGCCAGTGCGCCTGCAGGAACTGCTCGATCTTGCGATACGACGTCGCCCCGGACGCCACCGCCAGCACGCTGTACAGCAACACGTGCGGCAGGTCGTAGCGCTTGCCCTGCGCTCGGCGCGGATCGCTCACCTGCGCCAGGCTTTGTTTCAG
>NZ_BQWE01000068.1:0-391 GCF_023706025.1 Sphaerotilus sp. FB-3
CGGTGCCATGCAGGTTGTACCCGCTGCTGTGGCCACAGCGCCCTGTTCGATTCGGATGCATGCGCACCCATGCGAACGATTTTCAGCCTGTTGTGGCCGCTGTGGCCGCTGTGGCCAGTGCAAAAGCATCCGGGAAGGCTTCACGGGGCGTTCTTCTGCTCGCCGGGCCGCCGCTGGCCGGCGCCGAGCCGATCGAGGTCGAGGGCCTGCCGGTCGGTGCCGCAGCGCTGCCGGTCAGCCTGGCTGCGCTGCACCAGATGCCCGGCCTCGAGGTGCTGCCGCTACTGGCCGGGCCGCTGCCGGCCGGTGCCGAGCCGGTCGAGGTCGAGTGCCTGCCTTCTGGCGCTGAAGGCCGGTGCCGCGGCGCTGCCGGTCGGCCTGGCCACGCCAG
>NZ_BQWE01000069.1:0-212 GCF_023706025.1 Sphaerotilus sp. FB-3
GAGGGGCAACCCTTGAGAGTGGCGAACGGGTGAGTAATACATCGGAACGTGCCCAGTCGTGGGGGATAACGTAGCGAAAGCTACGCTAATACCGCATACGACCTGAGGGTGAAAGCGGGGGATCGCAAGACCTCGCGCGATTGGAGCGGCCGATGGCAGATTAGGTAGTTGGTGGGGTAAAGGCCTACCAAGCCTGCGATCTGTAGCTGGTC
>NZ_BQWE01000070.1:0-1126 GCF_023706025.1 Sphaerotilus sp. FB-3
CTGCTCGGCGATCGATATCCCAGCGTTGAGTGCAGTCGCACCGGGTTGTAGAAGCTGGTGATGTAGTCGGCGATGTCGGCCTGTGCCTCGGCGTGATTGGCGTAGTCGCGTTGCCAGACCCGTTCCATTTTCAGGTTCAGGAAGAAGCGTTCCATGACGGCGTTGTCCCAGCAATTTCCCTTGCGGCTCATGCTGCACACGAGGCCGTGGCGCGCGAGCAGCGCGGCGTGAGCTTGGCTTGCGTACTGGCTGCCGCGGTCTGAATGAACCAGCATCCCGGGCGCAGGCCGTCGACTGACGATGGCCAGGTTCAAGGCCGTGCAGACCAACTCCGACGGCATGCTCGCTGCCATGGCCCAGCCCACGATCTTGCGTGAGAACAGGTCCAGCACGACCGCCAGATACAACCAGCCACTGCGCGTGCGGATGTAGGTGATGTCGCTGGCCCACGCTTCATTCGGGCGCGCGGGCTTGAAGCGGCGGGCCAACACGTTGCCCGCCACGGGCCACTCGTGATGGCTGTCTGTCGTGTGAACGAACTTGCGTCGCCAACGCGCCTGCAGCCCGTTGCTGCGCATCAACTGCCGTGCTCGGTATCGGCTCACCGCCAGCCCGTTGGCTCGCAAGGCGGCGCTCAATCGCCGGCTACCGTAGTTGCGCCCGCTGGCCTCGAACGCGGCCTTCGCATGCACCGCCAACGGGCTCACAGGCTTGGGCTCCTTGCGCCGCTGGCGGGCCGCGTAGAAGCCCGACCTGCTCATGCCCAGCAACCGGCACCACTGGCTCACCGGGGCCTTCTTCGCATCGACCAGGCATTCGGTCAATTGATGAATCACTTCATCTCTCGGGCGAAGAAGGCCGAGGCTTTTTTTAACAGGGCGTTGTCCGACTTCAATTGCTGGTTCTCGACTTCCAGCTGCCGTATGCGCTGCTGCTCCGGCGTCAGCGGCTTGCCCGCTCCGGGGCGACCCGCGCTCTCATCGCTGACCTGCTTCAACCACTTGCGCACGGCGCTGTCGGTCAGATCCAGATCCTTGCAGACCTGCGAAACGCTCAGCCCCTGTTCTCGGATCATCTTCACTACTTGAAGCTTGAACGCGGGCTCCATCGTGCGGCGTTCTCTGCG
>NZ_BQWE01000071.1:0-251 GCF_023706025.1 Sphaerotilus sp. FB-3
TCTGCAAAGACGAAAGTCGACGTATAGGGTGTGACGCCTGCCCGGTGCTGGAAGATTAAATGATGGGGTGCAAGCTCTTGACTGAAGTCCCAGTAAACGGCGGCCGTAACTATAACGGTCCTAAGGTAGCGAAATTCCTTGTCGGGTAAGTTCCGACCTGCACGAATGGCGTAACGATGGCCACACTGTCTCCTCCAGAGACTCAGCGAAGTTGAAATGTTTGTGATGATGCAATCTCCCCGCGGAAAGAC
>NZ_BQWE01000073.1:0-623 GCF_023706025.1 Sphaerotilus sp. FB-3
CCGGGTGCTCGAAGTCGACCAGACGCCGATCGGCAAGACGCCGCGCTCGTGTCCGGCCACCTACATCGGCTTCTGGGACACCATCCGCAAGCTCTTCACCGAGACGCTGGAAGCCAAGGCGCGCGGCTACGCCGCCGGGCGCTTCAGCTTCAACACCGGCGACGGGCGCTGCCCCGGCTGCGAGGGCCAGGGGCTGCGCACGATCGAGATGGCGTTTCTGCCAGACGTGAAGGTGCCGTGCGATCTCTGCCACGGGGCGCGCTTCAACCCCGAGACGCTGGCGGTGACATGGCGGGGCAAGAGCATCGGCGACGTGCTGCAGATGGAGGTGGACGAGGCGGTGGAGTTCTTCGCCTCGATGCCGAACATCGCGCACCCGCTCAAGCTGCTGCAGGACGTCGGCCTGGGCTACCTGACGCTGGGCCAGCCCTCGCCCACGCTCTCCGGCGGCGAGGCGCAGCGCATCAAGCTGGTCACCGAGCTGAGCAAGGTCCGCGACGACGTGACCCGCCGCGGCCAGAAGGCGCCGCACACGCTCTATGTGCTCGACGAGCCGACGGTGGGCCTGCACATGGCCGACGTGGAGAAGCTCATCCGCGTGCTGCACCGCCTGGTCGACGCCG
>NZ_BQWE01000074.1:0-568 GCF_023706025.1 Sphaerotilus sp. FB-3
CCAGATGGCGGCCGCGGCGCCCGCGGGCGGCACGTAGATCACCGACACGGTCGCGCCTTGCGCTTGAGCGGCTTCCTTGACCGAGGCGTAGATGGGGATGTCCGAGAACGACTCGCCGGCCTTCTTCGGGTTCACGCCGGCGACGAAGCAGTTCTTGCCGTTGGCGTAGGCCTGGCAGCCCAGCGTATGGAACTGACCGGTCTTGCCCGTGATGCCCTGGGTGATGACGCGGGTGTCCTTGTTGATCAGGATGCTCATGTCTTGCTCTTTCCTCGTTCGCTCAGGGCTTACTTGACGGCTTCGACGATCTTCGTCGCGGCCTCGGCCATCGTGTCGGCGCTGATGATCGGCAGGCCCGAATCCTTCAGGATCTGCTTGCCCAGGTCCTCGTTCGTGCCCTTCATGCGCACCACCAGCGGCACCGTCAGGTTGACCGCGCGGCTGGCCGTCACCACGCCGTTGGCGATGGTGTCGCACTTCATGATGCCGCCGAAGATGTTGACCAGGATGCCCTTGACGTCCGGGTTCTTCAGCATCAGCTTGAAGGCCTCGGTCACCTTCTCGGCCG
>NZ_BQWE01000075.1:0-1289 GCF_023706025.1 Sphaerotilus sp. FB-3
GATTGAGAGGTTCGAGCAGCAGACGCCGGCAAGCGTGATGGCGCGCATGGTGCTGGAGGAGGCGCTGCCGGCAAAGTGGATAGACGAGGTGTTCGAGGCACATCGAGGGCAGCAGTACGCGCGCAAGCTGATGTTGTCGACGGTGGTGGAGCTGATGACGCTGGTGACACTGGGGCTGAGGCCGTCGCTGCACGCGGCGGCGAGGCAGAGCAAGAGTCTGCCGGTGTCGGTGGCGGCGCTGTACGAGAAGGTCAGGGGCACGCAGCCGGAGTTGCTCAGGGCATTGGTGCAGGGCAGCGCGAGCAGGCTGGGGCCGGTGATGGACAGTCTGGACAGGCCGAGCAGTCTGGCGGGGTGGAGGCTGAGGGTGGTGGACGGCAACCACCTGGCGCGCAGCGAGAAGAGGCTGGGGGTGCTCAGGGGCAAGCGAGGAGCGGCGCTGCCGGGGCACTCGCTGGTGGTGTACGACCCGGACGAGGCGCTGGTGCGCGATCTGGTGGCGTGCGAGGACGAGTACGAGAGCGAGCGGGTGGGGGTGATGCCGCTGGTGGAGGGCTCGCGGCCGGGGGAGCTGTGGGTGGCCGACAGCCACTTCTGCACGCGTGCGCTGCTGCAGGGTTGGCAGGACACGGGGGCGAGCTTCATCGTGCGCGAGCATGGACGCCACCCGAAGGTGGGCGAGCGCGGCCAGTGGAGTGCGGCGCAGGGCAGTGACACGGGCCGGGTGCGCGAGTGCGCCATCACGCTGCAGGCGCTGCGCGGGCAGGCGCGGGCCTGCACGGCGTGGCGGTGCATCGAGATCGAACTCGACGAGCCCACCGAGTCGGGCAGCAAGGTGCTGCGGCTGTGGAGCAACCTGCCCGCGACGGTGGAGGCGCCCACCATCGCCGCGCTGTACCGCAAGCGCTGGCGCATCGAGGGCATGTTCGGGCGGCTGGAGTCGGTGCTCCACAGCGAGATCAAGACCCTGGGGCACCCGCGTGCGGCGCTGCTGGGCTTCACGGTGGCGGTGCTGGCCTACAACGTCCTGGCGCTGCTGCAGGCGGTGGTCGAGCAGGCGCACCGGCCGGCCATGCCCGAGCTGGAGGTCTCGCCCTTCCACCTCGCCCAGCACGTCAAGGAGGGCTTCGAGGGCCTGCTGGTGGCGGTGCCGCCACAGCAGTGGAGCGGGCGGGCCGAGCCCTCGCCCGAGCATCTGGCGCGGCGGCTGCTGGAGCTGGCCATGCGGCTGCCTGCCAGGAAGCTCGCCACGGCCAAGCGCGGACCCAAGGTCGCGGCCGCCAAGGGCT
>NZ_BQWE01000076.1:0-979 GCF_023706025.1 Sphaerotilus sp. FB-3
AATCGACCGATAGTGAACCAGTACCGTGAGGGAAAGGCGAAAAGAACCCCGGGAGGGGAGTGAAATAGATCCTGAAACCGCATGCATACAAAAAGTCGGAGCCCTCCGGGGTGACGGCGTACCTTTTGTATAATGGGTCAGCGACTTACATTCAGTGGCAAGCTTAACCGAATAGGGTAGGCGCAGGGAAACCGAGTCCGAACAGGGCGTCTTCAGTCGCTGGGTGTAGACCCGAAACCAGGTGATCTATCCATGGCCAGGATGAAGGTGCGGTAACACGCACTGGAGGTCCGAACCGACTAGTGTTGCAAAACTAGCGGATGAGCTGTGGATAGGGGTGAAAGGCTAAACAAACCTGGAAATAGCTGGTTCTCTCCGAAAACTATTTAGGTAGTGCCTCAAGTATTACCGTCGGGGGTAGAGCACTGTTTAGGCTAGGGGGTCATGGCGACTTACCAAACCTATGCAAACTCCGAATACCGATGAGTACAGCTTGGGAGACAGAGCACCGGGTGCTAACGTCCGGACTCAAGAGGGAAACAACCCAGACCGCCAGCTAAGGTCCCTAAAATTGGCTAAGTGGGAAACGAAGTGGGAAGGCTAAAACAGTCAGGATGTTGGCTTAGAAGCAGCCATCATTTAAAGAAAGCGTAATAGCTCACTGATCGAGTCGTCCTGCGCGGAAGATGTAACGGGGCTCAAGCCAGTTACCGAAGCTGCGGATGCACCGCAAGGTGCGTGGTAGGAGAGCGTTCTGTAAGCCTGTGAAGGTGTCTTGAGAAGGATGCTGGAGGTATCAGAAGTGCGAATGCTGACATGAGTAGCGTTAAAGGGGGTGAAAAGCCCCCTCGCCGTAAGCGCAAGGTTTCCTACGCAACGTTCATCGGCGTAGGGTGAGTCGGCCCCTAAGGCGAGGCAGAGATGCGTAGCTGATGGGAAACAGGTGAATATTCCTGTACCGATTGCAAGTGCGATGTGG
>NZ_BQWE01000077.1:0-705 GCF_023706025.1 Sphaerotilus sp. FB-3
GCTGTGGGAACGCATTCGCCCGCTGCTGCCAGCGCCGAAGCCTGCCAGTCCTCGCGGAGGGCGTCCCCGCATTGACGACCAACTTGCACTCAACGGCATCGTGTACGTTCTGCGAACGGGTATCCCCTGGGAAGAACTCCCGCAGGCGCTGGGCTGGGGCAGCGGCATGACGTGCTGGCGACGACTCCAGCAGTGGCAAGAAGCGGGCGCGTGGCACGGGCTGCACATGCTGCTGCTGGAGCAGCTCCGGCACCACGACGCGCTGGACCACAGCCGCATGTGCATCGATGGCTCCAGCGTGGCCAGCCCCCGGGGGGGCCGCACACCGGGCCGAACCCGACCGACAGGGGCAAACTCGGCTCCAAGCGCCATGTGCTGACCGACGCCAATGGCACGCCAGTGATGTTCTGCGTCACGGGCGCGAACCGGCATGACTCGGTGGTGTTCGAGGAGATGGTCGATGCGCTGCCAGCGATCAAGGGCAAGCCCGGCAGGCCCCGGCGCTGGCCCGACAAGCTCCATGCGGACAAAGCCTACGACTGCAGACGCTGTCGGCAGCATCTGCGGCGGCGTGGCATCCGGGTGCGCATCGCCCGCAAGGGCATCGAGAGCAAGGAGCGCCTGGGCCGTCATCGCTGGGTGGTCGAGCGCACGCATGCGTGGCTGGCCGCCTTCGGCAAGCTCCGGGTGCGCTTCGAGCGCAGC
>NZ_BQWE01000078.1:0-1069 GCF_023706025.1 Sphaerotilus sp. FB-3
TCAATCATGCCCATTCGAGCCTTCCGCTTCCAGTTACGCCCCACACCCGGCACCGCCCACACCCTGCGCCGGTTCGCCGGCGCGTGCCGCTGGGTGTGGAACCGGGCCATCGGCGAGCAGCAGCGACTGCGGGTGGCGGGCGAGAAGTTCTCCGGCTATGCGGCGATGTGCCGCTGGCTGACGGCGTGGCGCAACGACCCGGACACGGCGTGGCTGGCCGAAACCCCCGTGCAGGCACAGCAGCAGACGCTCAAGCGGCTGGAGGCGAGCTACCGGCGCTTCTTCGGGGGCCAGGGCGGCTATCCGAGGTTCCGGGGTCGGGGCCAGGATGCGGGGCTGCGGTTTCCGAAGGCGTCGGACTGCAAGCTCGACGCTGAGAACCAGCGCATCAAGCCACCGAAGCTGGGCTGGATGCGGATGCGTCAGTCGCAGCCGGTCGAGGGCGAGGTTCGGAACTGGACGCTGACACAGGAGCGGGGCCGCTGGTTCGTGTCGATCCAGGTGGAGCAAGCGGAGGTGATCCCGGCGGCGGGACTGGTGCCGACGCTGGGGATCGATTTTGGCGTGACGCTGTTCGCGGCGACGACGGACGGAGAGTGCGTGGCGCCGCTGAACGCCCTGAAGAAACAGCAGAAGTACCTGAAGCGGGTCCAGCGCAGTGTCTCGCGCAAGGTGAAGGGGTCGAAGAATCGACGCAAGGCGATCGACCGATTGGGCAGAGTGCATGCCCGGATCGCGGCGCAGCGCAACGACTGGCTGCACAAGCTGACGACGGAGTGGGCAGATGCGCATCCGGTGATCGCCATCGAGGATCTGAAGGTGGCGGCGATGAGCGCCAGCGCCAAGGGCACAGCCACCGAGCCAGGGCAACGAGTGCGGCAGAAAGCGGGACTGAACCGCTCGATCCTCGATCAGGCGTGGGGCGAGGCAAGGCGACAACTGGAGTACAAGACAGCGGCCCGAGGCGGTGCAGTGGTGCCCGTGGACCCGGCGTACACGAGCCAGCGGTGCAGCGCCTGCGGGCACACGGCCAGGGAGAACCGGCCGACGCAAGCCCGCTTCGAGTGCG